>JAZRSP010000514.1:0-2679 GCA_045651565.1 Victivallaceae bacterium
CCGGAAAACCGTATTGAAGAAATCTTTGATCACAGCATTGATCGCTCTGCTGCTTCTGGGGGGGCGTTGCTGCCGCCCGGTCAATCAGAAAGTTTTGTGAGCTTCTGCATTGTTGGTCTGCCTCTGACAAGCTTGGGTCCGGGCGGCGGATCCGGCTGGGATTTGTGGTTGCTTACAACTTGCCTTGTATGGTTAAACTGGTTCGGGATATGCAGTTTTTTCACGGTCGGCGTGAAACTTTTGTTCGACAGGAGTAACAAAGAATAATGGATATTCTCATTGAACTTGTTGCAGAAATTTTTACATGGTTGTTCGGTTCACAGGCAAACAAAGTCGGTTTGGATCGGGAAGTCCCAAAGTTTGTAAAAATCCTGTTCTTTGTTCTTGCAATCGCTTTTATCGCAGGCGTGTTGTACTTCTGCTGGAGACTTTCAAAATGGTAAATTTTTTCAAAAAACTTTTTACTTGGGATCATCCGGCGCAGGGCCTTGTTTTTGCTCTTGCATTGCTGTTGTTCGGCAGTTGGAGTGTGTGGAGCTTACTGGTTCTGTGCGGCGGATTATCGCCTGTTTTTATGGGATTGATCGCCTGCGGTTTTGAAGGAACGAGCCTTGCCGATAAAATCCCGTGGCAATCCTTGCTGTTTGCCCTGCCGTTGCTTTTTTTCTTTTATTTCCTTGTTAAACTTATTTACAATATCCTTGTTTATAACAAGCAAATTTTGAAACAGTGGAAATGGCTGCTTGTTTCGTTGATCTGCGGATCATGTTTTGCAGCAGGAATCGTTCTTTGGGTATTGTTGCTTGCCTCCTGGAAAACTATCTTTGCTCATCCCGGAGATGCAGAAATGTTTTTCAGCAAACAGCCGTCTCCAATATGGCTTTATTCTGCTGTGGCATTGGGAATCGGATCATTTCTTGCGGTAAGTAAACTTGCCGCAAATCTCGCACAGATCCGTTTGCGAAATGTCTTTGGCATCAGAACCATAACGGTGTTAAGTGTGTTTGTCTTAACCTATGTTGTGTCAGTGATTATGGCGATGACCGCCAGTTGCAACACCGCAAATACGATCGCAGAACTTGAAAAGTTTTTTGAAAAGCCTTTGACTCCCGAAGCAGTAAGAAATGATTTCTATAAGGGAAGAAAAGCCGATGGCAATTTCTGGAAGATGATCCAACATTTGCGGGAGACTGCTGCAAAAGAAATTCCCGCAGATAAGTTTGGACAGTTTGCCGGTGAAAACCAGAAATTTTCCGCAGAAGAATTGAAAAGCATGGAACAGGAGTTGGTGAACTCCAAAGCTTTTTCGGAATGGAAACAGTTGTTTTCTCAAAAATTGCCCGCTCCGGAACGCAATTATGAAACGGGAAAGCTCAGTGGAATACTTTTGCCGGAATTGAGTCTGCTCCGTGATTTCTGCCGTCTGGAATTAGCAGAAATCCATTTTGCAATAGTGCGGAAAGATAAAAAATCTGCTTTATCAGCATTGAAACGGATGGAGCATATCTATCAATATTTGTCTTGTGACAGCATTCTGATATCCGGATTGGTTCTGACCGCAACCGAAAAGTATCGTCTCGCCGGTTGGGAGCAAATGGTCAATTCCGGACTTTTGAGTGATGATGAACTCTTGAAAAACAAACAGTATTTTAAACAGCTCATTGCCGCTTTGCCGGGATTGCACCGTCAATATATTTATGGCGAAGCAGCTATGGGCATTGATTGTACTGAACTGATTGCTCATGGTCAAAATGTAAAAACAACTCCGGAAGAACAGGATAGTTTCATTCCTGCGATATATCCGTACCGCTGGCTTTCTCCGGCACTTTGGTATACGATGACCCGCAGCAAACAGGTTTTGGCGGCAAGTTACAAAGTAAATGATTTCACTGAAGTTGACGATCTGCACAAGGATTTTTCGGATGTCAATTTTTTAGGGCGTATGCTGTTGCCTGCATTGCAATCATCCGGAGAACGTTTTCATGAATTGGAGATGCGTTACCGGATTATGACAACCATCTTTGAATTGAAACTCCAGCAGCAGAAAAACGGAAATTTACCGGAAAAATTTGATTTGCCGACCGACTGGTTCTGTGGGCAAAAGTGTCTTTTCAGCAAAGATCCACACGGAAAAATAACAATCTGGAGTATCGGACGCAACCGTAAAAATGACAATGGCGTTTCTGATAAAAGCAAAAATGATGATATCGTGTGTACTATTTTTCCGCAGGGAGGCTGTACCAAATGAGTAAAACTTCTGCCCGGATTCATGCCATACTGCCCCGGAAAGGCAATAAAGCGGTGGTGTTCCGCCGTGGGCCGTCTTCGTGTGTTGCGGTCATCGGGTGGGATTTGGCAAAAGACACATTCACCATCGGACAATGGCTGCGGGGCAGGATCTATCCATTCCGCTGTGATCTTTCGCCGGATGGCGAATATCTGCTCTACTTTGCAGCCAAGTATGGCAAGGTCAATCCGGTGGAAAAATTTGTCAATGATAAAGTAATTGAACGCATCGGAGAACCTTATTACGGCAGTATCCGCAGTTATGAGAAATATTTTCGGCAGCGTGAACGCGAAGAAGAACTTATGCGCAAAGAGTTTGCAAAAGAAATTCAAAAAATGCGCAACGGGCGTGATTACACCGACCGCAGTTGGACGGCGATTTCCCGTGCGCCT
>JAZRSP010000515.1:0-2456 GCA_045651565.1 Victivallaceae bacterium
TATCAGTACGATTCAGCGGATGTATTCCATTCTACGAGGCGAAGAGATGGACGAATCTGCGGAAGAAACCTCTTTTAATGAGTTTGTTTCGGCAGACAAACAGCGTCCCAAAGAGGTGGTTTACAATGAAAAGTATCCGCCGGAGTTTTTCGATATCATTATCGTTGACGAATGCCACCGCTCTATTTACAATGTCTGGCAGCAGGTGCTGGAATACTTTGACGGATTCATTATCGGCTTGACCGCAACACCTGACAAGCGGACATTTGCATTTTTCAATGAAAACATTGTCAGCGAATATTCCCGGGAACAGGCGATCATTGACGGCGTAAATGTGGGTGAAGATATCTACCTTATCCAAACCGCAGTCACCCAACAGGGCGGCACGATCCTCAAACAGCAAATTGAGTACCGCAACCGGCTCACCCGCGAAAAACGTTGGGAAGAACTGGATGAAGATGTGGAATACAAGCCCACAGAATTGGATAAAGATGTCGTAAATCCGAGCCAGATCAGAACCGTGATAAAATCATTTAAAGATGCCTTGTTTACTCAACTGTTTCCACGCCGTAAAGAGGTGCCGAAAACGTTGATCTTTGCCAAGACCGACAGCCATGCGGATGACATTATCAAAATTGTCCGTGAGGAGTTTGGCGAGGGCAATGAGTTTTGCCGCAAGATCACCTATTCGGCAGCCAATCCGGAGGAGGCGTTGTCGGCTCTGCGTAACGACTTTTATCCTCGTATAGCCGTTACGGTGGATATGATTGCCACAGGAACCGATGTCAAACCGCTGGAGTGTTTGATTTTTATGCGTGATGTCCGCAGCAAGAATTACTTTGAGCAGATGAAAGGCCGCGGAACCCGGACGCTTGAAAAAGAAGATTTGCAGAAAGTAACTCCTTCTGCCACCGATAACAAAGACCATTTTGTGATTATTGATGCCGTAGGCGTAACCCAATCCCGTAAAACCGAAACCCGGACTCTGGAGCGCAAACCCTCGGTTTCGCTCAAAGAATTGATGATGAATATTGTGTTTGGTGCAAGAGATGAAGATACTCTGACCTCGCTCGCAAATCGGATCATCCGGCTCAATTCGCAAATGAGCAAAGGAGAAAAGAAAACCTTTGAAACGCAAGTCGGTCTTTCTGCCGGAAAACTGGCAGAGAATCTTTTGAATGCCTTTGATGAAGATATTTTGACTGAAAAGGCACAAGAGAAATTTTCGGTAAGTGAACCGACCGCAGAACAGATTGCCGAAGTAAAATCCGAAGAGATCAAAAATGCGGTGCAGCCGATATTGAATCCGGAAGGCAGAGAGTGCATTGAAAACATCCGCCGCAGTCACGAGCAAATCATTGATAATGTAAACCTTGACACCGTGACCTTTGCCGGATTTGATACTCAGCAGACTGCCAATGCTGAACGGGTGATATCCACATTCAAACAATTCATCGAAGAAAACAAAGATGAGTTGCTGGCTTTGCGGATCATTTACAGCCAGCCGTACAAAGACCGCCCGATGGTCATTGCCAAGTTGAAAGAACTCTATGCAAAATTGACCGCCAAAGGAGTAACTGCTGAACGGCTCTGGGATTGCTATGGTATTCTCAAGCCGGAAAAGGTCAAACGCGGAACGATGGCGCAGCTGACCGACTTGATTTCTCTTGTCCGTTTTGAGCTGGGATATGCTGACAAACTTGAACCCTTTGCCGACCGGGTGAATTATAACTTTATGCAGTGGACTCTCAAACGCAATGCCGGTGCTGTCCACTTTACCGAAGAACAGATGGAATGGCTGCGTTTGATCAAAGATCACATTGTTTCCTCTTTGAGCATCGTCCCTGATGACCTCGACTACACCCCCTTTGATCACAAAGGCGGTCTGGGGCGTTTCTATCAGGTTTTCGGTGAGCAGTACGAAGCCATTCTCAACGAAATGAATGAAGTGCTGGTGGCGTGATGCTGAAATATTCAAAGAAAAAAATATTCGAGATAGCATCTGTACTCAATGGATATGCATTCAAAAGCAAAAATTATACTACATCTGGGATAAGAATTATAAGAATAGCTAATGTTCAAGATGGTTTTATTGTAGATGACTCTCCTTGTTTTTATCCGATAGATGAATCAGAAGATATTAAATCTTATTTTTTATACGAAAATGATCTTTTGATTTCATTAACAGGAAATGTCGGTCGCGTCGGAATATTAAATAAATCCCTGTTGCCAGCTGCTTTAAATCAACGAGTTGCTTGTATTCGACCGGATTTAACTGTTATAAATGTAAAATTTTTGTTTTATTATTTGCAGCAAAATTCTTTTCAAAATTCCTGCATACAAGCTTCGCGAGGCATGGCTCAACTTAATCTCAGTTCTAAATGGTTGGCTGAATATGAACTTCCTGTCCCGCCGCTGCCGGAGCAGGAGCGGATCGTTGCCAAGATCGAAGAACT
>JAZRSP010000516.1:0-7310 GCA_045651565.1 Victivallaceae bacterium
CCAGTTCTATCTGGTTGTCTTTGTCGATTTTTGCCATAGCGTACTCCTTTGTTTTTTTTGCAATAAAAAAGGCACATTCCGAAGAAGTGCTCTACTCACGTTTACGACAACGCACAAACAAACACATGCCCCAGAATGTGTCTACACTTAATGCAAACACATCTGTTATAACTGTTTGTTTGTATCTGTCTTCAAGGTCGTAATTTGAGTAGAACTATTACAATCAGTTTACTTTTTATCTTTAATTTTCAAAATTTCTCTTGTTAATACAAGATTATTAGTAATATAACATCTCAAAAAATAAATTACAAATTTAATAATAAATTTTTTTAAAAAATTAGTAGTAGTTTTTCCGGATTGCTTCGGACAGCAATATATGCAGTCCTCTGTATAACGGCGGTGTGTCATGCCATAGTACAAAATAAAAAAAGGAGATTTGAGTGGCGTCGAAAATCTCCGATAGTTGGCGAAACCGTGGCAAAAGATAAAAGCATCATTCCGCAAAAAAGCGGGATGATGTCTTTTAATATTTTGCCACATTAGCACTCCACCAAACCGCCCACAAGCTAACCAAACTCACCATTACCCCAGTCCAGCACCAGTGCTGGTTGCAGGGGGTATGGGGGGCTGCAACCAAGCCACCCATAAAAACGGTGTTAGGTTTTCTTTAATTGAGTTTGATTCTGGGGTCGGCGAGCATATAGAGAATATCAGCAATCAGCAATCCGAGCAAACTTAAAAAGGTTGTCATAAAGAATAGCGCCATTTGCAGAGGGTAATCTCTGCTTGATAATGCGAGAAGGGACAAATTGCCCATACCCTGGATATTGAATACATATTCGACTATTACGCTTCCTGCAATTAAAGCCGGTAAAATTCCTGAAAAAAGAGTAATTAGACTTATTATGCCGTTTCGGAAAGCGTGGTGCATAACTACTTCAAATTCGTTTGCACCTTTGGCTCTGGCGGTTCTGATGTATTCTTGGTTCATTACTTCTGCCATTGAGTTTCTGGCGTATCTGGAAAGCGATGCGATTGAACCGTATGCCAGGCAGACTATCGGCAGAACAGAATTAAAGAGGGTTTGCCCTATTATCTGCCAAGTGGTTAAATTTTCGCTATTCTCCACCGCCAAGCCTTTCAGCGGGAAAATCGGGAATTTACCGCCCTCACAGAAAAAAGTTTGCAGTAATATTGCCACCCAGATACCGGGAAGAGAATACAAAACAAAATAGACTATGCCGGAACTTTTGTCGAAAGCACCATTGATTTTGTAACCGCTGACAATCCCCGACGGAATGGCGATGACATAAGCAACTATGATTGCCAAAAGATTCAAATATAGAGTTACCGGAAGTTTATCCATGATTAACTGCATGACATTTCTTCCGGGGTCTACGGTTACGCTCCGCCCGAAGTCGCCATGCAAAACGACTTTGGCAAGCCACATGCCGAATCCGTACAGAATAGGTTCATCGAGATAGAGTTCTTTGCGAATTGAAGTATTGGCGGCAAGTTCTCCTTTGTCACTGCTTACGGTTCCGGCAGAACTCTCCATGGAGAACATATTACTTCTGGTAGGATCGCCGGGGGCTAATCGGAGCAGAAGATAACTGATTGCTAAAATAACCAGCAACGTAATTACGCCCAATATAATTCTTTTCAGCAGATAGCGCCACATAAAAATTTTTAGATATTATCGTCGATTTTTTTCGCAAGCAGGTCAAATGCCATCATCACTGCCTGGTGCTGAATTGTTTCTCTATCTCCATAAAAATGATGCTCAAAAACATCAATTGTGTCCTGGTTGCCGACACTGATAAAGACCAAACCGACTGGTTTTGACGCACTTCCGCCGTCAGGACCGGCAATACCGGTAATCGCCACGGCATAGTCGCTTGCGAAAATATTGAACACGCCCTGAGCCATTTCGCTTGCGCAGTTGCTGCTGACTGCACCGAATTCCTCCAAAGTGCTCATATTGATTCCAAGCAATTTATGTTTGGTTGAATTGCTGTATGCGACCAACCCGCCCAAAAATACTTGAGATGCTCCCGGATGACAAGTAATTGCACTTGCCATTAATCCACCGGTGCAAGACTCGGCAATTGCCAAGTTTTCACCCCTATCTGCTAATTTTTTTAAAAGTTCTTTTGCTTTTTTGTAAATCATCATTTGCCTCCACGCTGTTTTGGTGTTAAATTAATACATAAATAACATAATTGCAAATTAAAAAGGTAAAAAAAATGAATTTATTTATAAAAAAGTCAAAAATTATCGGTATTGTTGGCGTGCCCGGCTCTAAATCTCATACGATTCGGGGAATCGTGGCGGCGATGAATGCTGAAAATAATGGAGAAGCAACTCATTTGGAGGGCGTTCTCAAATCTGCAGATACTTTGAGCGTGCTTAATGCGGTGAAAAAACTCGGTTGTGAGGTCAAAGAAACCAAAGATAGTTTTTATATAAAAGGTGCTGATAAGACTCGAAAATATGGCAAAATTGAGTTGGATTTGGGTAATTCCGGTACCGGAATGAGGCTTTTGACTGCAAGTTTGAGTCTGCTTGACGGAGAAATTGCAATTGACGGGGATGAGTCGCTTCGTTCCAGACTTATGGGGCCTTTGCTGGATAGTTTGGGGGAGTTGGGAGTTGCAACTTCTTCATGCAGAAATGCTTATGCGCCATTGAGTGTCAAAGGCAAGTTAAAAGGCGGAAAATGTACCACATCGGGAGTAACCAGTCAGTTTTTAAGTGCATTGCTTTTCGCAACTCCTTTGGCTTCAAGTGATTCTGTGATTGATTTGGAGTCGCTCAATGAAGCACCTTATATCGGAATTACGCTCGGTTGGCTGAAAGATTTGGGAATAGAAATTAATCACACACCTGATTTGCTCCATTATGAAGTTAAGGGCAACCAAAAAATTAAGCCGTTTCATAAGGTTATTCCTGCGGATTTTTCGACTTCGCTTTTTCCTGCGATTGCCGGACTTATGTTGAGTGATGATACCAATGGAGTAACCATTAAGAACTTGGACTTCAACGACTTGCAGGGGGATAAAGAGGTTTTTCGAATCCTTGAAGAGATGGGAGCGAAAATTGAATATGGCAAAGATGTTAAAGTTTTCGGCAACTCCAAACTGCATGGTGGAAAATTTGACTTGAATCAAGTGCCGGATGCTTTGCCGATTTTGAGCGTGCTTGCTGCGTCAATGGAGGGCGAAACAACGGAATTTTTTAATGTGGCGCAAGCGAGATTGAAGGAAACTGACCGAATTACTTGTATGACCAAAGAACTCCGCAAAATGGGTGCAGAGATTACCGAACTTGATGACGGTATGATTATAAAAGGTGCTAAACTCCATGGTTGTATGGATTTAAATAGTTATGACGATCACCGAATCGGCATGGCATTGTCAATTGCGGCAATGGCTTGCGATGAGGAAAGTTGCGTTAAAAATATCGAGTGTGCGTCAGTAACTTATCCTGATTTTGTACAGGATTTTATTGACATGGGAGCGAATTTTCAATTGGAAAAGTAAATTATGAAAAAAGCAAGTATCACAATTTATCTATTTATCATTGCGGCGGGAGTTTTTCTGCTGAAAGATTTGTTTAAAGTAGTGTGGTTTGATGAGGCTTTGACGGTTTTTACCATGGTACAGTCAAAGAATTTGCTGGAAATTTACCAAAATTATATCATTCCGAATAATCAGATTGTCTATACTTGTTTATTGCGGTTGTGGTCGGATTGGAATTTGCTTGGGTTGTCGTATGATGTCTATTTAAGATTGTTAAATTGGTTGATTTCGTTATTGATTTTTTGGTATCTATATTGTAGATTCAAGGTGCGTTTAGGGTCAAAAATGATCTATTGCTGCATTGGTTTGACTCTGCTGCTCTCTCCGTCGTTCCAAATTTATTCGACGGCGATAAGGGGCTATCAATTGAGCATGTTTTTGATTTTGATTGCGGTTGATTTAAGTTTCAGTATTGCGAGAAAAATTAAGTGGTCAAATTCATTGCTGTATTTTTTGGTTTCAATTTTGGCGGTCGGTACGATTCCGACTAACTTGTTGGGGTTGGGTATGGGAGTAATTTTGGTTATGCCTTGGGTTTTTGCCTCAAAAAATTGGTGGAAAAAACTTTTGATTTTGGGTGGTATGCCATGTTTGGGATTGGTAATTTTTTATCTGCCGATTTTGGATAAATTCATTAATGTCTGCAAGTTGGGCGAGGGGATTCCCGATCGTTGGCATGTTTATAAAATCGTTCTTTTAAGTTTTGCAAGTTCGGCATTTGTGATATTGATTGCTGGTTTAATCGGGTTTATTCGTTATTTTCAAAACAAGAAAAATCGAAAACTTCGTTATTTATGGTGGATTTTTTTGATAATTGCACCATTAATTCCTTGTTTGTGTTTGCACATTGCTCCGTATTATCGGGTTTTTTACCCGACATTTATTGTTTGGTATATACTTTTAGGGATTGGATTGAAGCATTTTTTTGCGTTGCGTTTAGGGCGAGCGATGAAGAAGCGAAATGTACATTTGACATTAAGTTTTTTTGTGGTGTTTTCGATTATCACATTTGCTTGGCAAAATGTACTTTTCGGTGAAATGTTTAGTGAAAAGTGTAGTCCGCACCAAGATGACTTATTTGTGCCATACTATGTTCGGGATGATTTTCAAGTTGACGGGGTTATCAAATTTTTGAGAGAAAATCATCGCAAGTCGAGGAATATTTATTGCAGTTTTGACAGCGACCCGATGGCATTTATGTTCTATATTTCCTATAATGACGAGGTCTTTTTGAAGAAATTTAAGTACAATGTCGGCGGTCAAAAGTTTGAAAGTTTGAGAGCAGGCGATTTGGTGATTGTTAGAAAAAATTCACCGGTAACGAGAAATTCTGAAGCGAAAGTTATAAAAATTGCCGAATTCCCATACCATGATATTTATAAATGCAAGGAGACAATTGATGATTTCATTAGATAATGGCGAAATTTATGTGATTGCAGGTCCGACCGGGAGCGGAAAAAGCCAAACCGCAATCGACTTGGCACAGGAGATTAATGGGGAAATTATCTCCGCTGATTCCATGCAGCTCTACAAGGGGTTGGATATCGGTACTGCCAAAGTCAGCAAAGAGGAGCAGAACCTGGTGAAACATTATCTGATTGATGTTTACGATATTACAGTTAAGTCCGATGTTTTTAAGTTTTGCGACATGGCACGAGAGGCGATCAAGGAGATTCGAAGCCGTGGGAAAGTGCCGATTGTGGCAGGTGGTACCGGATTTTATATAAAATCATTGCTTTACGGACTTGATAATTTGCCGGGAGATGATAAATTAAGAGGAGAGATAGAAGCGGAATTTGCCGGCGATGAAGGTTTTGAGCGGCTGAAAAAGGTGATGGGTGAAGTTGATCGTGCAAGTTTGGAGAAGTATCAGAACTATCACAGGAAACTTATTCGGGCGTTGGAGGTCTATCGACTGACCGGAGAACCTTTTTCTAAACTCCAAAGCGAGGAGAATACTCAACTGCTCTATCCGAATGTTAAAAGTTTTTGGATTGAACACGATAGAGAGGTGCTAAAAAACCGTATCCGCAAGCGAGCGGAAGTTATGCTTGAAGCTGGCTGGATTGAAGAGGCGAGGGAACTTATTGCGATTGGATTATTGCAAACGCCGAGTGCTTGGCAGGCTTTGGGGTACAGTTTGATTGACCGCTATTTGAGAAACGAGTTTACTTACGAGGAACTTATTGAAAAAATTTCAACTGCAACTTGGCAGTTTGCGAGACGCCAGCTTACTTGGTTCAGGCATCAGCACCCGGAATCAAGCAGAATAGAAGTTGCCGATTACCGTAAAATTTTGGAAAGGAAATAAAATATGAAAAGATTGGACGAAATGAGTTTAAAGGAGTTGAAAAAACTCTATCATAGCGAAAAAAGTTTGCGGACAGTACCTGCATTGATGTTGATATTTATTTTTTGGTCATTATTTTTGTGCGGTTTGAATTTTGTATTGTTTGAATTGGCTTTGCTTGTGGGAGTCTGGTTTATTTTTTCTTGCGGAAGAACTTGCTTAGTAAAGTGGATAATTAGAGTTTATTCATTTTTGGTTACTGTTGGAACTTTGGCTTTATTGATAAAATTATTTTATGACTTAAATGTTTACAATGCTAAATTTGAACTTACTTGGCAGTATGTAGGAGGGTGTATAATTTATTTCGGAGTGGTAATAGTTTTCACATTAATCCCGGCTAATATTTTTTATATAAGTTTTACAAAAAATATGTGGGGAAATGATCACCATACATATAAAGAAATCTCCGAAGCGTACAATTTTGTCCGCAAAGGCGAGAGTTTTGCCGATGAAAACTTGAAAAAGGGTAAGAAAGTATCTCCGATTTTGGTAAATATAATTACAGTGATTTTGTTTTTTATTTTCGTGGTGATGCCTGTTGTAAGTATCGTGACTTGGACTGTATCTATTAGCAACAATCGAGAAGAGTTGATTCAAAAAATCGAGGAGGAAGAAGCTGAAAACAAGGAAAAATCAGAAACTTCCGAAACTACTGAAACTTCGCAGGACAATAACACCGGAGAAGTTGCTGAGAATACTACTCAAAAAGCCGTCGTTACCGGGCAAGTTCAAGAAAACTCGCTTGAAGAATTAATCAGACTTGCCGAAAGTGGCGATGCGGAAGCATCGTACCAATTAGGCGATATTTATTATCGTGGAGATGTCGTCGAACAGGATTATGCCAAGGCGATTGCGTATTACGAAAAGGCGGCGGAATTGAAAAATGATAATGCGATTTTCCGATTGGGCAGAATTTATTATATCGGGCGAATTGTCGAACAGAATTACAGTAAGGCTTTGACCTATTTCCTTGAAAGTGCGAAAAACGGTAATTCAGAGGCACAGGAAGCAGTAGCGCAGATGTATTTTGACGGAACCGGGGTTGAACAGAATTACTATAAGGCGTTTGACTATTATTTCAGAGCGGCGGCGAAAGATAACCATACAGCCCAATTCAGTATCGGTTATATGCTTGCAGAGGGGATTGGAGTTGAAAAAAATCTTGCATTGGCAGAGAAATATCTTGAAATCAGCGCCGAAAATGGCAACAACAATGCCCAAAAGTATCTTGAAAAGTTAAAAAAATAAGATTTTTTCAAAAAAAATTAGAATTTTGACTTGAAAAACAAAAATATTGGTATATATTAAGGAATACGAACGAAAAATGTTCCAGCATAGCTCAGCGGTAGAGTAGGTGGCTGTTAACCACTTGGTCCCTG
>JAZRSP010000517.1:0-2481 GCA_045651565.1 Victivallaceae bacterium
GCTTATCCCCCTGGGACGGGGCCAATATCGTGCTTGACATGATCAAAATGCTTTTAGCCGGGGATGGGGACGGTTCACGGATTTCCCCGGGGGCCAAGCTGGTAAATGAAGTCAAAGAAGCCTGCCGGAAATCGTTCGGGGAACCTTTAACAGGAGAATCTCTGGCCCGGAAAATCGGGGTTTCCAGAGAACATCTTTCCAAAACCTTTCATCAGGAAACCGGTATTCAATTACGGGATTATCTTTTTGATCAACGGTTGAATGAAGCGTTATCTCTGCTGCTGAAATCCAATTTATCCTGCAAAGAAATCGCCTCGATCTGCCATTACGGATCCTATTCGGCATTTTTCCGGACTTTCCGCAAAGTGTACGGAGTCTCGCCGGATGAATTCCGGAAAGGGAAAAAAAAGGATCTCCTGCATATCCGCTGACGAGGCGGATTCTTGATGCCCCCCCTTGTAATTCCCTTTTTTCAAGATTATATTACACGCATATCCGAAATTCTTACTCCACGAGGAAAAAAAATGAAAAAAAGTATCGTCAGAGAAAAAATGAGCAAAGGCGCCCCCATCCTCGCCGCAAAAATCAACTTCATGAATCCTGACATGGCAGAATTGATCGGCTATGCAGGTTATGATGTCCTCTGGATCTGCAATGAACACGCTTATATAAACCCCGACACTTTGAAAAATATTCTCCGCACCGCCAAAATCACCGGTATCGACATGATGGTACGAACCTCCTACGGCAAAGGGGATTATACCGACCTCATCCGTCCGCTTGAAGCAGGGGCACAGGGACTTATGATCCCTCACATCCACGACAAAGAACAGTTGGAATTCATTGTCCGTGAATGTAAATTTCATCCGCTTGGCATGCGCGGCGTCGATGCCGTAAATCAGGATGCCGATCAGGGCTATGCGCCCATGCTGGATTATATGAAATTCGCCAATGACAATACCTTTATTGTCGCCCAGATCGAAGACCCCGCCGCCCTCGAAAAAGCAGATGAACTTGCTTCTGTCAAAGGAGTGGATGTCCTGTTTCTCGGACCGTCCGATTTCTGCCACAGCATCGGCAAGCCAGGACAATTCCGCTGTCCTGAAGTCATGGCGGCTCTGGAAAAACTCGCAGGAATTTGCGCCAAACATAATATTTACTGCGGTACTGTCGGCTTCGGCGAACCTGAATTCTGCAAGAAAATGATTGATATGGGGATTAAATTTCTCGGCGGCTCATCCGATTGGGGCATCTGCTACAGAGGCTTCAAAGAAGATGTTGAAAAATATAAAAAAGCCGGAGTTTTCACCTTCCGTGAATACGGCAAATAATAAAACACCCGAACGCAAACTGATTTTTTCAGGGGGGCAGGTTGCGCCCCCTGAAAAAAAAAGGCGTGATGGCGGTAGTTTGCTGATTCTTTCTGGTAACAAAAAGATGTATGATTATTTTTCGTTGCTTTGCATAGTAAAATAACGATTGATTTCCAGTCGTTGTTTGCGGTATATCGTATTCGCTGAAAGACTTGATGTTATGGAACAAAACGGAAATAAAAAACACAAAGCTGGAATCATATTGATTTGCGGAATTACTGTTGCCGTTTTCTGGATGTGGATTTTGCCTCCAACACTCTGCCCATTATGGAAAAATTTTACTTTTCTGCCTGAATCATTTTATTTTCCCGTTGAAGAATTTCTGGCAATGAATGGACATCACAATTCTCCAATTATCCAGGTCGGCGGCTTTTTTATGATAGTTTTTACTTTGGTCTGGGCATTAAAACTTAATGGAAAACTGCAAAAAAGTTATGAATACATATCAATAGCGGTCATTCTTTTTCTGTCTGCATTTATTATGCTTCCTTGTTTGTGTGCGCCACGGGAAAAAAGCAAACGATTGAGGTGTATATCCAACTTAAAAGAAGCATATCATCAAATTTCTATATATGCGGATGAGAATAATGGCAGATTGCCCGATACTTTCACAATCCAAGAAAGTAAACATTCCATGATTTATCATGGGGAAGGGCATTCTTTACAGGAGACCCCTTTTATCATTTTGGAGGATGTCGGTCATTGTCATGCCGGTGATATGCGTCATCAACTGTTGAGTAATGGGGAAATTCAGTCCGTTTACCCATGGAAAAGCCGATAATAGTACTATTGTCGGTTAAAAATGGCGTTTGGCGAAAGCGTGTTCGGAACCGGTTTTGAGGTATGCTTCAAATGCCGCTGCCTTTTCTTTGGTTTCGAAGGCGAAATATGCTTCAACTTTCCACGGTTTGAACTTTGAAGTATGAGGTACTTCACCAGCGTTGTGTTTTGCAAGGCGGGATTTCAAATTAGAAGAACTGCCGATATCGCGCTGTTCCGGATGTGAAATGCTGCGTAAAATGTAGGTGTAGAACATTTGTTGTTCTCCAATTCTCTGCTGTTCAGCCCTCCGTCGCCAAAGCTATGGAGGGCATCCTTCGCACGCTCC
>JAZRSP010000518.1:0-2368 GCA_045651565.1 Victivallaceae bacterium
ACTGCCATCACTTTCCAAAACTTTCTTGTGAAAAATCTCAACATTATTTTTTATTTCTTTTTGTATTTCCTTTTTGATTTCTTCGACTTTTTGTGCATCTACTATTTTTTGCATATCAAAAATATCTGCCGGACTATAAGACGGATTTATCTGCAAAATCCAAAATGGTGCTTGGGGATCTCCAATATAGGGTTGAGGAAATATATCTGTAATAATTTGGTCATCCTTTGTTTTTTCTTGGGAGTTGCAGCATTTTTTTGAAAAACCTTCCTTTTCCCAATCTTCTTGCAGTATAAAAGGAGCGTCGACTGCCCATATCGGATTAATCCACGGATTATGAGCGCTATCTCTCCAAAAATCACCATCAGGAACTTGTACCTTACTCCAATTTATAGCAGAATTAACCTCGTTTGTTTCTGCCAGCCATATTTTCGATTCAGCTGTTTGCTTCTTGGGGGAAGCCTTGTCGACAGTTGGGCTGGCAGGTTTAAATTTTCCTCCGCAGATATCTTTGATATCTTGTTGAAATTTTTTGAAAATACCCATACAGTTGTCTGAAGTTACATCATTGCATTTTTTATATAATTTTACATATTTATAGCCCTTGGCATTTGATATTTTGAATCCAGTATTTTCAAAATTGATGTTCTTATTTTTCCCACAATCGAACCCGAATATAATATTGTTTGTCTGCAGCTCAATATAAAATGATGGTTCTTCTTCATCCCAATACTTGCTATTTTGCTTTTTGGTCAAACCATTATTGTCTGCAAATTGATCCCAATCCATATTTAAATCCTTTGGTCAAAATGATTACATTTATTAAATAAAAATCTTATTCAATTACTTTGTCAATCGCTTATTTTGAATTTTGCCGTTTTTCCCATTCTTGATAACGCCTTATTCTTTCTTCGTATGATGGTACAGCGTGACCGTGGGTTTCTTTTACGGGATATTTGTCGGGATTGGCGACGGCAATTTCGGAAAAGATATTTTGCAATTCGGTGCCGACTTTCCATTCTGCGTTTTCAGAAATACGGCGACGATGTTCAGCAAAATCGGTAATCGCCATTACATCCGGGTGATTAGCGGTGTCCAATACGCTTTCCAATGCACACTTATACAGCCGCTCCTTATCCAGAACGATTTCACCGCGGGGAATAACTGAATACTTGATGATCACCGTGTTCCATTTATCATTAAGCGGAGTACGAGCGAGCAAACCATAGACATCTCCCTGCTGGATCGAACGAGTCAGATTAAGATCTATCTCTTCATTGTTGACAAACTTGCTGACCACATCATCAGCCACTTCCGCAGCGATTTTTTTACACTCTTTTGTCCAGTCGATTTGATTTTCCATAAATACACCTCCGGTGAGTTAAATTTTTGAAATAATAACAATGTTTATTTCAAAGTTAAGCGACTCACCTTACTTTGCTGATTTGGCATTGGGAAAAGATAAATATTTCGCATCAGCGGCAATTTTTCCCAGAATGATTTTTACAAGTTCATGTAAACGCGAGCCGGAAGTATAGTCCGCCTGCGATATAAAGTTAACTCTGCCATCAGTAAGCAGTTTTTCTGTTGCAGTATGCTTTGTCTTATTGCGGGGCGGGTATACGGCAATGGAAGTTCCACCGAGATCTTTTACCAGTCGCATACAAGGCACATCAGTTGCACCATCGCCGAGATATATCATCCGCGAAAAAGGAATAGCTCTCTCTTCCCGGGGAATAAATTTATTGATCGTAACATGATCATTATCATCTTCGATCCCTTTATTTATGCGGAATATAAATTGAGTTTTGGTTGTGTAGTTGACCGCAACTGCCGGCCACGCAGCAACATCGTTTTGATCATAAATAAAGGAACAGGCGTATATTTTTCTGAATTTATCGGCGATAGGAGAACCTTCGATCATCTCTTTGATGCCGGAGGAAATGATATAGTGACTTATGGAAAGTCCGAGCGTTTTTCCATACTGATTTATCGTATCAAACCAGGTTTCAACTCCTTTATACAGCTCAATGCCCCTGCCATACTCCCGGAATGCTGAACGGGTTGTTTTCACTTTGCACGTTTTAGCCCGCTCAATCATCAGCATCATATACGCCAATATCCCATCTGCATTATTTGCAAGTGCTAATGCCTCTGATTCTGCCCAGAAATTCTTTGCTCCATTGCCGAGTGCGTTAAAAAAATCATACTCCTGCATATTCTTGGGAGAAAGCGTTCCGTCAAAGTCATAACAAATTGCAACATCGATATATTTTTTAGGCATAAGTCAAAGTTCCTTTTTATCTTCCGATTCCGTAATAATTTGCCAATAACCACCTTTATCAGCACCGACACGACGGATTATGTT
>JAZRSP010000519.1:0-3046 GCA_045651565.1 Victivallaceae bacterium
AAATATATAAAGCAGGCAAAGAATTGCAGTAGTTATAAGGTTTTTGTGGCAAAGTCAAATGGTGCAGAGGCTATTGATGGAGACAACGCCACATCGGTTGTTGGGATTCCATTTGTGGCTGTTCCCGATGTCGCACATACGCAAACATTTATAAGTATTGGCAGTTTTAAATATAGTACAGAAGCTGATGCTTGTGCAAAATATATAAAATCAAAATTTGTTAGATGTTTGGTTGGAACACTGAAAGTTACCCAAGACAACCCTAAAAAAACTTGGGCTAATGTTCCGATGCAAGATTTCACATCTGCAAGTGATATTGACTGGAGCGTTTCGATCCCGGAGATCGATCAGAAGCTGTACAAAAAATACGGTCTCTCCGCCGATGAAATCAACTTCATTGAAACCGCAATCAAACCAATGGAGTGACGCAGTATGGCAAAGCGAAATAAGAATAATTTGTCTTCCACAATTTTGATGCAAAGCAACTTGGCAGGAAGGGTTCGTAACACAGAATTACCTCTATCTCATGCAATGATGCCGCTTTTTGAAGCAGTAATTAATTCAATTCACTCAATTGAAGATGCAAACATTCCTGCCGAAAATGGTCAAATAACTATAGAAATTATCCGTACTGTTGTTCAAGAAGAGCTTATTCGCGATAAGAATTCAGGGCAGGAAGCCAGTGCTCCTATTGAAAATATTATTATTTCTGATAACGGGGTCGGGTTTAACGATGATAATTACCAGTCATTTCTTCAATTAGACAGTGATTATAAGAAAGATAGGAATTGTCGTGGTATTGGACGTTTGATGTGGCTTAAAGCCTTCAAATCTGTTATGATTACGAGTTATTATAACGGAGGAGAGAATAACCAATTGAAACAGCGCAATTTTTCGTTTGATATTCTCAATGGAGTAAAGGAAGTTCCAGTCTCACCCGATGATGCCGTTACTGTTTCAGGAACCAAAGTTACATTAAATGGATTTATCAATAAATATCGCGATTGTGCTTCCACGCCTAAAACAGCAAAGGCGATCGCAAGATCAATAATAAACCATTGTTGTTGGTATTTTTTAAGACCAGGCGGAGCTCCCGTTATTAAACTGATTGATGACGGAATCTGTTACAATTTAGATGATATCTTTGCAGAGATTATGGGCAAGAATAAAGAAACCACAGATGAGATTGTATCTTTACGTGGAGTTGATTTTACCTTAACTCATACAAAATTAAGAGACTGCAGCAGTGATATTACACATACAGTATTCTTTTGTGCAGGACAGCGTTTAGTTCAACAAGAAGAATTAAAAGGGAAGATTCCGGGACTATTTGATTCAATTACAGATTCAAACAGTAGCTTTGTTTATTCATGTTACGTGACTTCTCCGTATTTGGATGATAACGTATCTGCTGAACGTACCGGGTTTGCCCTTGAAGAAGAAAGTAACTTATTTAATTCGGGAATAACATTCAATGATATCAGGGATTTAGCAGTAAGTCACGCCAAATCCTACTTGGGAGAGGCGTTAGAACAAAACCGAAAAAAGAGCGAAGCTCGTCTGAATGATTTTGTAAACTTAAAAGCTCCTCGCTATAAGTCAATTTTGAAGCATTTAAGTCAACAAGAACGTTATATAGATCCTAATATAAAAGATAAAGAACTTGAATTGTTTCTCTATAAGAAATTATCTGAATTTGAAGCAAAATTGTTGGAAGAAGGACACCAAATATTAGGGTTGACGGATGATGAGTCTGCTGATGATTATAAGCAACGCATTTCATCCTATATGCAAAATGCTATCGATGTCAAACAGTCAGATCTTGCGAATTATGTGACGCATCGCCGCGTTATACTTGATATTTTGAGGAAGTGTACCCAAAAAAAAGCTGATGGCACTTATGTTTTAGAAGAGGCTGTTCATAAATTGATTATGCCAATGCGTAAAGAGTCTACAGATGTTCTTTTTGATGACATGAATCTATGGATTATTGATGAACGTTTGGCTTTTCATAACTATTTGGCATCGGATAAGACAATTAAATCCATGCCTATTACCGGAAGTGACAAGCACGATGAGCCTGATATTCTGGCTTTGCAATGCTATGATAATCCAGTTTTAGTGTCAGATACGCAAAGTCCACCATTTTCTGCTATAACGGTAATTGAATTCAAACGCCCCATGCGGAATGATGGAGGCGAAGGCGAGAAAGATCCGATTCGGCAAGCATTGAGTTATTTAGATGAGGTCAGGAATGGAAAAGTTAGGACACATAGTGGTAGACCAATTCCTGCTTCCGATACAATTCCTGGATTCTGTTATGTTGTATGCGATGTCTTATCTTCTATCGAACCAGTAATTAAAATTCATCAGTTGCAGAAAACAAGCGATGGGCTTGGCTATTTTGGTTATAACTCATCCTATAAATCTTACATCGAAGTCATAACTTATGACAGATTAGTCAATGGCGCGACAGAAAGAAATAAGGCATTCTTTCAGCGACTTGGTTTACCCACGGATTGATAAGGTATTGAATGAGTGAATTATCGTTTCAAGCGTTTTGTATAGAGTTTTACAGCAAGCATATTCAGAAATCGAAGACATAATAATGACCAAAATATCCATCAGATTTTTTAATGACCGGGAAGTCCGGGCGGCTTGGGATGAAAGCTCTTCCCAATGGTTCTTTGCTGCCGTCGATATTGTCACTGTGCTGAATGAGCAATCAAACCAATGGAGTAAAACAGTATGGCAAATGAATTGAAAAACAATTTAACTCTTTGCTGCCGAGTATTTGACCTATCTCCCTACCGAAGAACAGCTTCGTGCCGAAATCGAAGCTCAGATGGAAGTTTTCCGCTTACAGCAGAAATTAGAGATATGATTTCATGAGAGCAGTAAGTTCAGAAGAGTCAAACATCATCCGTCCATTTTGTCCATCAAATGTCGGTTCGTTTCAAATGTAACTTACTTTTCCTGCGCTTTGTTCTGGTTCATCATAAGCGACATGCCGCCGACAATCAGAATCAGGGCGATGATGAAGGGT
>JAZRSP010000520.1:0-7408 GCA_045651565.1 Victivallaceae bacterium
CGAAGTCGCTGCTCTGGATTCTTTTCTGCATATTCTCCAATGCAATTTCCATACCGACACCCAAACGAATCTCCTGTGTCAAAATTCTGAATTCAATCGAAATCGGCGAACGATGTTGTGCTGCAAGTTCATCAAAGGCTTGATTTATGCTGAAACCTGCCTTTAAACTTCCGGAGATATTGCCCAAAGCCTCTTCCAGCTGCTCATTAAATTTCTCAATTCTCCTCTTTCGCATGTAACGGAAAATCAATTTCGGAATCGGAAAACTTACCACAAACCCAATAACTCCAAGTGCAATCAACATAACCAATGATATTTCATTGATTCTCCATGCATACAACAAAGATAAAATTGCTCCGCAAACTGCACTGAAAACAACATTTAAATCAAGAATTTTTTCCGGCGGCAGCATCAGGAAAATATCACTTATTTCGACTTCGGTTTCCTCGATATAACGCTCTTTGTAGCGTTTGGAGATGTCAAGTACCACCTCGGCGACAGCATACGCCAGGCAGAAAACTGAAATCATTGTACATAATGAAATAAGAAATATACTCATTTTATCAACTATTCCTACTTAAAATCATCTCGCTTTTTGGGGATTAAACATATTAATATCAAGCTGCAGCTTCGCTCGCTCTATATCTTCCATAAAACTCGGCACACTTCCTGTCGGAACATGTTTTCCCAACATTTTGCCATCTTCACTCCAACCGTCATGACGGAAAAGGAAAATATCCTGCATAGTAATTACATCCCCCTCCATTTTGGTAATTTCGCTCACATGGGTAACTTTTCTTGAACCGTCACGCTCACGACTGATCTGAACCACAATGTGAATTGCTGATGCAATCTGCTCACGGATTGCTTTTAAGGGCAAGTCAAACCCTGCCATCATTACCAAAGTTTCCAATCTTGCCAAAGCATCACGAGGCGAATTAGCATGTACTGTGGTCAAAGATCCGTCATGACCGGTATTCATCGCTTGAAGCATATCAAGTGCTTCACCACCGCGGCACTCACCGACTACAATTCTATCAGGGCGCATACGAAGTGAGTTTCTAACCAAATCACGAATTGTGATTTCTCCCCTGCCCTCGACATTGGCAGGACGGGATTCAAGTCTGACCAAATGCTCCTGATGCAACTGCAATTCAGCGGCATCTTCAATTGTAATAATTCGCTCTCTATTCGGCAAAAATGAACTTAAAACATTCAACAAAGTAGTTTTACCAGAACCTGTACCACCGGAAATAATGACGTTTTTGCGAAGTTTGATACATGTTGCCAAAAAGTCCACAATATCTTCTGAAATTGAACCGAATCTAACCAAATCTGACGCTTCTAAAGGTTTTTTAGAGAACTTTCTAATCGTAATACTTGGGCCTACCAACGATAATGGTGGAATAACCGCATTCACACGAGAACCGTCAGCAAGTCTGGCATCAACCATCGGAGAACTCTCGTCAATTCGACGCCCCAATGGTGAAACAATTCTTTCAATCGCAGCTTGAACCTGATAATTATCCGCAAAAGCCGTATCGGTTTTGTATAAAACTCCGCCACGCTCCACATAGACATTATCAGGACCATTAACCATAATTTCAGTAATATCGTCTTCTCGCAGCAAATATTCCAAAGGGCCAAGTCCGATTGCTTCATGCAGAAGTTCCTGTTCAATCGTTCCTTTGGGCAAGCCGCTGGGCAAATCGACATTCAATTCATTCATAATAGCAGCAATAGTTTTCTTGGCTTGAGCCTCCAAATCGGCATTATTGACTCCGGTGACTGCCATTTTTTTTACATTAAGACGGTCGAGCAATTCCTTGTGAGCAAGTTTTTTTATTTCCTGAATAATCGGACGATCTTTATCTGAAACATTGGAAATTTTCAAAATCGGAATTTTTTCTTTACCGAAATTATCTAATTCGGGAGATTTTTCAACTTTTTTTTCTACGGCAGGAGTTTTCTCTACTTTCGGAGTTTTTATCTCGTTGTCGAGCGGTTTAAAACTTACCGAAACCGATCCGATTGCAATATCTGATTCATGGTTAACTTGGTACAACTCATTTGCTTGAAGCAAATTGCCGTTGATAAAAGTTCCGACTAAACTCTGCAAGTCTGCCACATAGAAATTATCATCCTCCACGACGAAACGGCAGTGTATCGGAGAAACTCCGGGGAAATTTAAACGAATTTGGCACTGCTCCGCCGAACCGACAGAGTATTCTCCATCGGGCAACTTGGCTTTCAAAGTTTTTTTGTCAGGCTGAAAAATCAATAATTGAATCATAAAAATCTCTCTATCTATTCAAATTATCTCTGCGAATACGATTATATTTCGGCAACTCTTTTTCAAGTTTACGGAAATCTACGCTCGGAGTATCAGAAATAATTTCAGTTTCACCGTAGTTGCGCAAGCTCAATGAGAGTCTGCCTTTCTGACTGGCGAAAATCACCATTTCAACTTCATGCGGAAGCAGCATAAGTGTTACGGTACCGTAACTTCCCCTCATGCCGCCCTCGGGATCAGCCTGATAACCTGAATAACGACTTCCGACCGCCAAAACCTTTACATTCTGCAAAATAGTCATAGTCACAGTATCAAGTGCAGAATCGCCCTTTAAATCAGGAAAACGAAAAGTTCCGATGACATCGACATTATCTTGCGGCTGAATCAAATTACTTACAGAAGATGTTACATCAACCGGAATAGAAACCGCACGATAACCTTTGCGGACAACAGAAGTAAATCCGCCATTACGCTGACTTATAAGCTGCAAATCATTATCCTGCAAAGTTTTGCCTGCCACAATTGAATTTTCTAATTTTCTTCCGATAACATTATTTACAGAACTCCACGGAATTTCACGGCTACTCTCCATGTCGTGGCGAGTGCGTTTAATTTCGACTTTACGGACATCTTCTTTTAGAATCACTTCACCGGCAGACTTGTTTTTTGCCATTTGGATAAGGTAAAAAGTTTTAGTTTCGCTGTAAATTTTTCGCTTCTCCGCATTCAAGTGAGAGTAACTCAAAAAGAAAGCAATCAAGCCGAACAAAACTGCCAAAAGCAGCAACATTTTTTGTTTCATAATTTTTCCTTTGCTAAAATATTCAAAAAAATAAAGTTATTACAGTATTATAATATACTTTTTTAAAATTACAAACTTTTTAAGAAGTTTTTTTAATTAATTCTTGCAAAAACTTGTAAAAATCTTCAATTGTATCAATTTCCAGATACTCCGACGGCGAATGAGGATACCGCACCGTCGGTCCGAAAGACAACATTTCCATATCCGGATTTTTCTCATAAAAAATTCCGCACTCCAATCCGGCAGGAATAACCTTTACTGCAACATCCTTGCTAAATAAAAATTTAAATAACTCTTCTGCCGAATTTACCAGCGAAGAATTTTCTTTCACTTCCCAAGCAGGATAAGGAGAACGCTTATTTGACACACCGCCAATTTGAGCAAAATGTTTAATAATATTATCGCATGCTTCTTCTCTTTTTTGAGTAAAAAGACTCCGTTGCGAAGATGCCAATACAATTTTGCCGTCTTCAACTTTTATAATGGCGAAATTGCTTGAAGTTTCAGTAACATTAAACTTTTCCGACCAAGCAAGAACTCCGTTAGGAGTATTTGCAAAAACCGCTGCAATTTCTTTGGAGTTTTTCCAAACCTTATCAATTTTTTTATCACTCTTGGCAATTTCTAAAATCACTTCATTGTCATCAGCGTAAGATTCTCTAAATGAAGTTAAAAATTTTGCTTTGCAGGAGTTCAGTTCTGCCATATCCAAATTGCTGCTTGCATAAATAACACACTCTCTTGGAATAGCATTGTCGGCAACACCCCCCTCGGCTTCGGCAATTTTCACACCGGACAAATCGGCAAATCTCATTAACTCGATAATCGCATTAGCTTTCGGCAAATGAATATCGCAACCGGAGTGGCCGCCTTTAAGGTTTTTCAAGGTAATTTTGTAATTAAACTTATTCAAATTATCTTGATAATCCACAGCAATTATCGTATCCAATCTTACACCGCCGGCACAACCGACAAAGACTTCTCCCCAATCTTCAGAGTCCAAATTAAATAAATAATCACAATCCTGCAAAAATTTGCGATCTAAATTCGCCGCTCCGTTAAGTCCGATTTCTTCCTCAATAGTAAAAATTGCCTCAATATTGTATTGTTTTAAATCATCATCGAGCAAAGCCGTAACTGCCGCCGCAACCCCGATACCATCATCAGCCCCCAAGGTTGTCCCGCAAGCAGAGTGCAATCGATTATCTGTAACGGCAAGTTTTATCTCATCTTTGGTAAAATCAAAAGATTTATCCAGTGTCTGCGGTACCATATCCAAATGGGCTTGCAAAATAATTTTTTTACGATTCGGATAACTTTTTTTACGAGCAATTTTCAAATTTCCGTAACTATCAATTTCAGTAAAAAAATCCTCTTTATCGGCAAAAAAATCAACGATAAAATCTCTCAACTTCGCCTCATTTTTTGATACATGAGGGATTTTGCAAATCTGCTTAAAAAAACTTAATATTGTTTCTGTTTTATTCGACATTCTCTGCTCTCCTTAAAACTATTGCACAGCGGCTTGGGATGTAAAGTTTTAAAATATTCACCGCCTGATTTCCACGAATTTCCTCTTGCGTATAATACCTTTGCGGGAAAGCAATCTGGTCATGTCCGCCAAATGAACCGAAATCGGTGCTTAAAAGCAAATCATATTCGCCTTTTAAAACCTCAAACTCTTTGTCAATCATCGCAGTATTCGGATTGAAATTAAAGAAAAACCATAAATTGCCACGCTCAAAAGCGATTACTTTGTCATAATCAAGAATTTTTAATAAATTAATTTTGCAGTCCAAAAATTTATAATCTTTTTCTAAACTCATCATCGCATTGTCAAATGCTGCCAAGTCACCGTAATACAAATTCTCGTCTTCGGTTAAACTCCATTGTCTTCTGGCATACTTGTATGACCAATTATTCCCCTCTCTTGGAAAATCAATCCACTCCGGATGCCCGAACTCATTACCCATGAAATTCAAGTATCCGCTATCCGCACAAGCCAGAGTTGCCAATCGTGCCATTTTGTGCAATGCAATTCCACGACCGACATTGAAAGTTGAGAAAAGTTTACTCATTGCCGTGTACATATCTTTGCCGATCAAGCGAAAAATCGCAGTCTGTCCGCCGACAATAGCCTGATCATGGCACTCGACATAACTTACAGTTTTCTCATCTTTTCGGCGATTTGTAAGTTCATGATAGAGATAAAACATGTTCCAGTTTTCATCAGGAATATCAAAAAGTTTAAACCACATATCAGTTACCCCCATTGCCATACGATAATCAAAGCCGATTCCGCCTTTTGCTACCGGAACTGCCAAACCAATCATTCCGGAAACATCTTCGGCAACTGTTATCGCTTTGGGGTTTAATTCATGAATCAAGTCATTGGCAAGCGACAGATAGGTGATTGCTTCGGTATCGACATCGGAGCAAAAATAATCATCATAGGAAGTAAAAACCTTGTTCAAGCCGTGGTGATGATAGAGCATACTTGTTACTCCGTCGAAGCGGAAACCGTCCACATGATACTCTTCCATAAAATAACGGCAGTTTGAGAGCAGAAAATGCAGCACCGCATCTTTTCCGTAATCGAAACACAATGAATCCCATGCGCTGTGTTCCCCTCTTGCACCATCATGGAAATATTGATAACGGGTACCGTCAAATTTGGCAATTCCCTCAACTTCATTTTTAACCGCATGTGAATGTACCAGGTCGATAATAACCCTCAAATTCAATCTGTGTGCTTCGTCAATCAAACTTTTCAAATCTTCGGGAGTACCGAAGTTGCTTGAAATTGAGAAAAAATTTGCCACATGATAACCGAATGAACCATAATACGGGTGACTCATAACTGCCATAATTTGAATTGTATTATAGTTTCCGGCAGCAACTCTTGGCAGGACAAAATCTCTAAACTCTCTGTAAGTAGCAATTCTTTCTCCATCACCTGCCATTCCGATATGGCACTCATAAATTAAAAGGTTGTCATCATCAATTTTGAAATTATCATATTTAAAGAGATACTTTTCTTCCGGCTCCCAGACACGAGAAGTAAACTTCAATGTATCTTTGTCCTGGCAGACATAATTAGAATAAACAGCCAATCGGTCATGATATTCGCCATTGAACTTAACTACAAGTTTGTAGTACATGCCGTGAGAGATTTTTTTCAAAGGAACTTTAAGTTCCCAATCGCCGTGAGCATTGATTTTTTGGAGTTTAAAATCCTGTTGCAACTCCCAATTGGAGAAATCGCCGACGAGGTAAATTTCTTCTGCATTTGGTGCCCATTCACGGAAAACCCATTGTTTTTTACCCTTATGCAAACCGTAATAATAGTGAGCCATAGCGAAGTCGCTTAATTTTTCCAGATTATTGGCAGTAAGGCGTTTTTTTACTGTCAAATAATTTTCGTGACGCTTCTCTAATTCACCGATAAAACTCTGCAAAAAAGCATCGTCTTTCAATTCAGCAATTCTCTTTTTCTGCATCGAATCCAAGTCCTCAAAATTGTGAACTGTATATCTGATTAAAAATGATTAATCAAAGGCTTCTGGAGCATATCTTCATATATTTTGATATACTCTCCTGCTGTACGGTCATGGTTGAAACGATCTTTCGCTTCACGCATTACACGAGAGATGACCATATTTTTGATTGCTCTCGGCTGCTGATAGAATTGAATTGCCTGGTCAATACCCCACGACAAACCGTAAGAATCGTAGTTATCAAAGACGAATCCGTTTCCACTGTTGCTTTCTACATTCAAGTGCGATACAGTGTCATGGAGTCCGCCGGTATTCATAACAATCGGCAATGAACCATAGAATTGAGCAGTCATCTGCGGAAGTCCGCACGGTTCAAACTTACTCGGCATCAAAATAAAATCACTTGCAGCAAAACCGATTCGGGAAAGTTTCTCTGCGAAGTTACAAACCGCCACATTTTCGTACATTCCATGGAAATTGACAATATCACGGAAAATATTCTGATAAGGTCCATTCGCCACAATGGCAACTTGCAAATTCAAATGGCGGTATCTATCAACTGTCTTGTAGAGAATATCTGCCAATAATTGACAACCTTTTTGCACCGGGTCAAGTCGTGAAGGCCAGAAAAGAATCGGAGCGTACGGGTCTTCGATAAGTCCGAGTTGACGCTGAAAATTGAGTTTATTGATTCTCTTACCCTCTTCAAAAGTTTCCGCATCGTAATTTTGGATAAGAAACTCATCAGTTTGCGGGCGTTCTGCCTCATCGGGAGCATTCAAGATACCTCTGGCTCAATTTCCATTGTACTTGCCT
>JAZRSP010000521.1:0-7007 GCA_045651565.1 Victivallaceae bacterium
ACTGGGCATGCTGTACTAAAACAAAATGCAGAGGATAATGGAGGTCGACGGTTCATTTTAGTGGAAATGGTTCACAATATTGCCGAAGGCATTACTGCTGAGCGAATCAGACGGGTATCCCACGGCTTTACTGATACTAAAAATAAACAAGTACCTGCACTCGGTGGTGGCTTCCGCTATTACCGATTGGGGAGTCCGCTGTTCGATGAGTTCGGCAATGTTTTCTCTGAAATCAAGTTTGCCGATCTTGCAAAGCATGTTTTCTTTTCTGAAACAGGAACACCGTTACCGGATGCCAACGACTTGACAACTCCATTTATCGGGGAATACAACGAGCGTGGAATATTCTTGCTTTACAACGGTATTCTGAAAGACAAGAACCCCAAGAATGGCAATGTCCTGACCCGTGAGGTTCTGGCAATGCTTCCCAAGTACGATGGCGAAAAGGTGATCTATGGAACCGGCTGCCGTTTATCAGATGCACGTTTGAAAGCTGAAAGAATCACCTTCAAACAAATACCCTATGATTTGAGAGGCTGAAATGAACGAACTTCCCTTGAAACAATATCAGTCCCGCGCTCTTGATTCGTTCCGTCAGTTCATGCGGCGGTGCGGTAATTTAGAGGATATCAAACAGGCATTTTACAATACCACCGAAGAGGCTTTTGGCTTTCCGTGTGAATATCACGCCATAGATGGAGCATTGAGCGAAGTTCCTTATGTCTGTCTCCGGGTGCCGACTGGCGGTGGAAAAACCTTTATGGCTTGTCATGCCATTGATATTGCCACACAGGAATACAAGCACGCTGATTTTTCTCTGGTGATGTGGCTGGTGCCGACAACTCCGATTCTGAATCAGACTCTGGATGCGTTGAGAGATGTTGACCATCCTTACCGCCGTGCTTTGGATGCCGCTTTTTCCAATGTGACAGTAAAAACTGTGGAAGAGGCATTGAATATGTCGCTTGCCGATGTCAGCGGTTCAACTTGTATCATCCTTGCCACCATGCAGAGTTTCCGTCGGGACAATACCGATGGGTTACGGGTTTTCCGTTCCAATGGAGCGTTGATGCCGTTCTTCGGTTCTCATACCACGGCTGATTTGGATATAGATGAAAATACTGGCAAACCTACAATATCGCTCGCCAACGTGATTGCTATGCAGCGTCCGATCGTGATTGTTGACGAAGCTCACAATGCCAGAACACTGCTGACCTTCAACACCCTTGAGACATTCAAACCCGCCTGTATCGTTGAGTTTACTGCAACTCCCGATGTCAAAGTAAATCCATCCAACGTACTTTACAGCGTTTCGGCACAGGAACTTAAAGCTGAAGAAATGATCAAACTGCCGATCATCGTTGAGGGGCGTTCTGACTGGCATGAATTATTGCAGTCAGCGATCAATCAGCGGAACCAGCTTGAGGCAATAGCCAAGTTGGAAGAGAGCAAAACAGGAGAATACATCCGCCCCATTATGCTGATTCAGGCGGAAAAAGAGTCGAAAGTCACTGAAACGAAACACTCCAAGTGGTTGAAAAACTCCCTGATAACTGACTTCCGACTGAGCGAAAACGAAGTCAAGATCGTTACTGGCAGTACCGATGAAATTGAAAAGCTCGATTTGTTCGCCAATGATTGTGAAGTCCGCTATATCATCACCCAGCAAAAACTGAAAGAGGGATGGGATTGCTCATTCGCCTATGTGCTGTGTTCCATTATTGACAGTCGTTCCAAAATCCAAGTAGAGCAGATTTTAGGGCGTATTCTGCGTATGCCGAAAGCAAAGAAGAAAAGCTATCCCCAGTTAAACCAGTCCTACGCCTTTGCAACATCATCATTCACCGACATTGCTCAAAATCTCCGTGATGCCTTGACTCAAAATGGATTTGATCGGCAAGAGGTTGAACGGATGGTTCAGCAGGCTCCCGTCACCTATTCGGATGAGTTGTTTTCATTTTCGCCTGTGCAGGAAGATACGGTACTCGTGCTTGAGCCGAACGATGATATTGTTTTGTCTGAGTCTGACTTTGAAAGCTCCGTTGAAATTGATACCAAGAGCAATACCGTTGTTTTCAAAACTCCGATGACCGCAGAAGATAAAAAGACATTGGTCAAAAAGTTTCCCAAGGCAAAACTGCACATTGAAAAAGCCTATTGTGAAAGCAACCATATCAATAAGCCTGGGCTTTCCCCTGCGGAACAAGGATTGGAGTTGTCTGTTCCGCAACTGGTGATACAGCAAGGCGACTTTTTTGATAGCATCGAGGATATTCTTGAAGAAAGCTCATGGAATATCAATGATATTTCCACCGACATATCCAAAGCAGAGTACAATCCTGAAATCCAGGATATTCAGCGTGGCAAAATTGATGCAGAAAAGGGCAAGATCTCAATTGAGTTTGTTGAAAAAATTCAACAAGAAGCATCGTTGTGGGAATTTAATGCTGTTCAGAGTTGGGAGTTGTCTGATTTAGTCCATTGGCTGGATAAGCGTATTGATCACCGCGATATTACAGCCCAAGAGATGGTTGCGTTCCTGTCACACTTGATTTTGGACTTGCAGACAAAACGTAATATCCCGATGGCTCAGTTGGTCGTTGACCGTTACCGCCTGAAAGCCCTTGTCGAAAATAAAATCAGAGAAGCGAGAGTGGCGGCACGCAAAACAGCATTTCAACAATTCCTTATCCCAGAATCAGAGTGCAGAGCGGTCGTAAATTCTGAATATTGCTTCACTTTCAGCAACACCTATCCGGTAAATACCCAGTACAAAGGTGCATACAAATTCAAAAAGCACTATTATGACATAATCGGCAGTTTCGACGGCAAAGACGGCGGCGAAGAAGAACAATGTGCCATGTTCATTGACCAATTGGATGAAGTTGAATATTGGGTGCGCAACCTTGACAGCCGTGAATATGACTCCTTCTATTTGCAGCTGCACAACCGGAAATTCTATCCTGACTTCGTGGCAAAACTCAAAGATGGCAGAATCCTTGTTGTTGAGCATAAGGGCGCCGACCGTTACAGCAGCGATGATTCCAAAGAAAAACGCATGGTCGGTGACTTCTGGGCAAAACAGAGTGATGGCAAATGTTTATTCTTCATGACCTGCGGCAAAAACTTTGAAGCGATCAAGCAGTTGCTGTGAAACTGCATCTTGAGTAGGAATATTGTGGAATGAGTAAAAAAATAGATGGTATTGACTTTTGGTCGACAGATGATTTTTGCTTATTCCATATCAACTATCTTTCCGACGAATTAAAAAATATTATTCGCAAAGAACTTTCTGTAATTTGTGCAGGTCCCCAAAACGTAAAGTTTAAGGCTTATTCTTATCCCAATGTCCTAAAAGAGTTTCTCAAGCGTTATGAAGATAAAAAAACTGACCAGCAAAAGGGGCTGATTGGAGAATTGTTGTTACATATCTTGTTATGTTCATGTCTCAATCAACGTTTTAAGGCGTGCTCACCTTTCTTTAACATGGAAGAAAGAAGTGCAAAGAAGGGATTCGATATAATTTTGCATGAATCAAAGACGATGAAGATATGGTTCGCAGAATCCAAAGCTGGTGAAGGTGATAAAAAAAGTAATTCATTGATGAAATCACTTATAAATCGTGCTAAAAATGATCTTTTGCAACGTGTTGCGGAAGACTCATCGATGCTTTGGATAAACGCAATCAATAGTGCACGAAATGCAATGAAAAATGGTAAAGCCAAAAGTGCAATTCTCAAAATCCTCGATGATTTTTCAGATGATTTTTCAAAAGATTCGAAAACATTGAAAGATCTGAATGTTGTTTTGAGCGGCTGTTTATTTAAGGATCTAACTGATAAGGTAGAAGAGGATGTCCCTGCTGAAAAAGTGTCAAAACTAAAATCAGAAGGATGCTTTGCCGAACAGTTTATTATTGCCATTCAAAAAAATACTTACAAAGCAGTTTACGAATTCTTGAAGGCAGAAAGTCTGAAGACAAATGAGTGAGAAATTAACTTTAAGAATTTTAAAAAACACAAAGTTTTCTTATTTGTATCATCGTTTCATTATCGATGATAAATTGTCTTTGGTAGATTATCAAAAAATTTTGTCGATTGCGATAATACTAATAAATAGTATCGATATTCATTTACAACATTTGGGGTATCGTATTGTTGTGATTTTTTCCAACCGCACAAAAAATTACAGACCATTATATGAAATTGCAATAAACCAAGGCTTGTATAACATTGCCAAATTCATTGAAATGAGAATATCCAATCCAGCTGATAATTTTTTTGTGGAATTCAATTCGGCTTTTTTAGAACAATTTAAAAGCAATGGTATATTCTTGAGTGATTACCAATATCAGTTGAATGATTTTAATAATACAAATTTCGATAACAGTATTTCAATTATTGCTCCAACATCATATGGAAAGACTGAGTTGATTTTGGAAATGATAAGGAACTTTTCCAAAAGAAATATTTGTATCATAACTCCAACTAAGGCGTTGTTAAATCAGACTCGTCAACGTATTTTAAGAGCGAGGATAGATGGAGTATCAAAAATTATTGTACATCCTGATATGTACAATGAGCAAGATGATTCTTGCGTGGCGGTGCTAACTCAAGAACGTTTGCTTGCATTACTGAAAGACCATGAAAGTTTGTATTTTGACTGTATCGTTGTAGACGAGGCTCATAATTTATTGGCTGCGGACGATCGGAATAAGTTATTGGCAAGTGCAATTGTGATGTTAAACGCACGCAACAAACAAACTGTATTTAAGTTTTTGACACCATTTCTCACAAATAAAGATAATTTGAAGATAAGATATTCTCATTATGAATTATTGTCATTTGCTGTTGCTGAGTATATAAAAACAGAAAAAATTTATCTGTACGATGTGCGTGAAGGTAATAAATTGTTTTTATATGATCAATTTATGGATTCTTGTAGTGAGTTAAAGACAGATAAAAACAATGACAGTGTTAATTTCATTGCTTCAAAAGGTGACCAAAAGAATATTATTTATTTAAATAAGCCTGCTGATATTGAAGCCTTCGCAAAAAAAATGCTGCAACAATTACCTGATCTAAACGAAATTTCACCTGAATTTAGTGAAGCAATAAAGCATATTTCAGAGCATATCAATCCCGAATATACGCTTGTAAAGTGTCTTAGAAAAGGTATTGCCTACCATCATGGTTCTGTTCCTGATACAATTCGTTCTTATATTGAACATCTATATAAAAACCATTCTGAATTAAAATATTTACTCACAACATCGACGCTTTTAGAAGGAGTAAATGTGCCTGCTACCAAAATGTTTATTTTGGATAACAGAAAAGGGAAAGGTAATCTTTCTAAATCGCAATTTAAAAATCTCATTGGCAGAATTTGTCGTTTTAATGAAATTTTTGATTCCCATAGTGGCGGGTTAGAAAAATTAGAGCCAGAAATATACTTTGTGTTCGATTCGTATTATCCACAAAAAGCCAATATTCGCAAATTCATACAGCAAACGATGAAGGTAGAGGCAAAAATTTATGATGATGCAGAAAATATTCTGTTGGAATCAGTTCCTATCAAGGATGATAATCGTTACGACTTGAGAACAGCTGAAGCATTTATTGAAAATTACCAACCAAATTGTTTAAAAAACTATAAAGGCAACCATGCAACAACTGAAATTGGAAAAGCCTGTATAAGAAACGCAATTTCATTTTCTGAAATCAATGTATTTGAAGAAGAAGAAAATATGCAAAACTCCTTGCAAGCTTGGAAAAGTTTTTTTTCGAAAATAAATACTGTTGCTGAACTTTTGAATGCAATAAATGAGATTTTTATATCATCCTTTGATGAAAGTAAACATGATGCGATTTGTCGTTTGAGTAATGAGGCTGCTCGAAGATATTATGGCATGTTATTGGATTGGAAAATAAATAATGAATCATTGAGCAAAATAATCATGTATACGGTCAATTACTGGCGGAGTAAATTGAAAAATGAAAAAAATCCGATTGTTTATGTTGGCAAGTGGGGAGATGTTACAAGAAATAATGGAATAAAAAAGCATTGGACTTACATTGCGGGAAAAACGTCCTCTGAATTGATTAACTTGGCAATTGTTAGAATAAAAGAAGAGCAAGATTTTATTGATAATGATCTTATGCGTTTCGTTGAAGTGTTGAATGATTGCGAATTAGTTTCCGAGGAATTGTATTTACAACTAAAGTATGGCACGACTAATCAAGAAGAAATCGTTCTTGTTAGAAATGGCGTTTCATTAAATTTAGCGAAGTTATTGCGAGAAAAATACTCTTCGCATATTACGATAGATACTTTATTTAACACGGTCAGTATTATGCCATCTTTAGTTGAAGCTATGGAAAGTAACCAAGAAAATAAGATTTTAGTTTTTGAAGCGACTTCTAATGTTATTCAGTGATAACAATGCTATGAAAAACGAGAATAATTTATTTTTAAAATTACTCTTGTGACACCAAAGTAATTTGACTATTCGGCGAAGTGTAGTATATTTGAATTGATAGGGTAACACCTTTATGAAATACAACGAATTTGATCAATATCTGCTGCAGGGCGAGGAATTATGACCAAAATATCCATCAGATTCTTTAATGACCGGGAGGTCAGAGCGGCTTGGGATGAAGGCACTTCCCAATGGTTCTTTGCTGTCGTCGATATTGTCGCTGTGCTGAATGAGCAATCTGATTACACCAAGAACCGCAACTACTGGAAGTACCTTAAAAACAAGTTAAAAAAGGAAAATCCTCAACTGGTTAGTGCCGCTAACCAGTTGAAATTGACTGCCCCTGACGGTAAAAAACGCCTGACTGACTGTTTCGATAGTGCCGGTGTCATTGAACTTGCAAAGAACTTCCCAAACACCAGAGCTTCCAAATTCCTTGACTGGTTTCTTTGCAGCGATAAAGACAGGATTGGAGCCTATCGGGGGGTAAGACTTCAGTTCTGTCTTTTTTTATGCAAAAATTATATCC
>JAZRSP010000522.1:0-3977 GCA_045651565.1 Victivallaceae bacterium
CAATTATGAACACCTTACCAGACACTATTGCCGCATTGCGACCCGCACCGGTTGTGAAGGCTACTGTTTGGATAGCGAACTCAATCAAATTGCCACTGCTTCTCAAGATTGGCTCAAAATCATTGATGTTGTACGCAAAAACTACAAGGGGCATCTCACGAGTTCATTCATCAATGTGGAACAATTCCAACCTCAAATGGAAGCTGATAGCGATTTTTGGTTTTACGCATTGGATTCCATCGGTTCCAGCCATATATTATCCGGCATCAGCCAATGGCGGTGGGACAGTAGAGGATATGGTCGCATATCTGCGGCCGATAGTTCAAAAAATTTCCGAATTTGCAAAGTCCTACGGTAAGCCTTATTATTTCGGGGAGACCGGCTGTGGAGCAATGATCAATGCTTCGCGTCAGCCGTCCTGCTGGCTGGATGATCCCGAACATCCGGGGTACGATGGACAGGAGCAGGCAAACTATCTTGAGGCTGTTATCCGTTCTTACGCTCCTCAACCGTGGTGGCACGGCTTTTTCCTCTGGAAGTGGGATGAACATAATTATCGGGAACAATTTCACAACGATCCGGCGGGTGACAAAGGCTTTACTGTTTATGGGAAACCTGCCGCACAAGTTCTCAAACGATGGAGCGACAACGAAATATGAAATATTTTTTTGACCGGAAAAACGCAATGATAACTCTGCTGTGTTGTCCGGAAAGCATTGAAGAGGCAATAACATTGTCTCTCGCGGCAGAATCAGACGGAGCCGATGGCATTGCAGTGGAATTAACTAAAATGCCGTTGGAACAGCGGACATTGGAAAGTTTCAGAACATTAATAGCTTCTGTGCAGCTGCCATTTATGTTTGTAGACTACCGCAATGACTGTTTTTTAGGGGCTGATGATGAAACCCGGCAGAAATATCTGTTATTGGCAGCCGAAGCGGGTGCTGGAGTTATAGATGTAATGGGAGATCTTTATGCGCCATCACCGTTAGAACTTACTCACGATCCGGGCGCCGTAAAAAAACAGCAGGAACTGATAGACCAGATTCACGCTTGCGGAGCAAAAGTAATCATGTCATCTCACATGCCTGATGTCGAAAGAAGTGCAGAAGAAGTATTGGAACATATGCAAATCCAATCTTCCCGTGGAGCAGACATCCTCAAAATCGTAGTTGGGATGCATCATGAGGAAGCTCTGGTAGAGGGAGTCCGCACCTTGCTGCTGCTCCGGAGCAAATTGGATAAACCGTTTGTTTTTCTGGGTAACGGTAAATATGGCAGATTCATCCGGTATGTCGGTCCGCAATTGGGTTCAGCCATAGAATTTGCGGTACATGATTACAATCCCGGAAAAATATATACCCAGCCGACGATCCGTTCTTTCCGGAAAGTACGGGATAACTTTCACTGGAATATCAATGCCGTTGATTGATTACAAAAACTGTTACATTTATGGATAAAGTAAAAATCATACAAATCGGCATGGGACATGAACATGCTGCTGGCAAAATAGAAAGTTTGAAAAAACTTTCCGCCGTATTTGATCTGCTCGGAGTGGTGGATGAAACTGCGTATTGCACCTCTCCGCGCCGGCAGGTGTCATATTGTCCTGAACTTTATGCAGATTTGAAAAAATTCACTTTGGAAGAGGCTTTGAATATTCCGGAATTGGACGCAGTGGCGATTGAAGTTCCTAACAATGACCTTGTTCCGACTGCAATACGGTGCATGGAACGTGGTATAGCAATACACATGGACAAACCAGCCGGAGAGGATTTGGATCTTTACCGCAAATTACTGAACGGCTGCAAAGAAAAAAATCTGCCGCTGCAAATGGGATACATGTTCCGTGGCAATCCCGCATTTAAATTTTGTCTCCGGGCAATACGGGAGAAAATCATTGGCGAGGTTTTTGAAATAGAAGCCGACATGAGTCATTGTTACGGTGGCGAAGAATATCAGGAATATATCGGCAAATTTTCCGGAGGGCTGATGTACAATCTGGGATGTCATCTGATAGATTTTGCGATAGCGGCATTGGGACGACCGACGCAAGTGACATCATTTCTGAAATCTGCGCCGGGGTATCCTGCCAATATACGCAATAACTGCATGGCGGTATTGGAATATCCTCACGCGCTGGTTACTTTGCGCACCTGCAGCAAAGATGCCGGTTCTGCCAACGGCAGGTACATGAAAATTGCCGGTACAAACGGAACCATAAAAATCAGCCCGCTGGAACGTTTTGATGGAAAATCATTGGAAATATCTATGGTGTTGCGGGAAGCATCCGGAACTTTTCCGGCAGGAGAACAAACACTGCAAATGCCGGTGCAATACGATCGCTACGAAGAACAATTAGTGGAATTTGCAGAGGTAATTAGAGGATGCAGACCGGTATCATATCCGTATGAGCATGATTATCTGGTTCACGAAGTAACGCTTGCCGCGGCTGAATATAATCATTGGAGGTAATTGATATGTACGCTATGATCTTAGATGAAAATCGTAATTTTATTTGGCAGGAAATGCCAGATCCTGTGTGCAAAGCCGGCGAAGTGGTTATCGAGGTTCACGCAGCGGCAGTCAACCGTGCGGATCTGATGCAGAAAGATGGTTGTTATGCCTCCCCACCGGATTGGCCCCAGTGGTGCGGTTTGGAAGTTGCAGGAGTAATTCTGCAAACATCCGAAAATTCAGCATTCACCCCCGGAGACCGGGTTTGCGCTCTGGTCGGCGGCGGCGGGTATTCCGAAAAGATTGCTGTTCCGGAAGGAATGGTGATTCCGATTCCGGATGAAATGAGCATGATACAGGCAGCATCCATACCGGAAGTGTGGAGTACTGTTTATTTGAATCTGAAACTTGAAGCCGGAGGCATGAAAAAAGGCGACGTATTCTATATGCAAGCGGGTGCCAGCGGTGTCGGTCTTGCCGCTATACAGTTTGCCAAATCAATGGGGGCTGAAGTCATCACAACCATTGATTCTCCGGAAAAAGCGGATTTCGTAAAAAAACTCGGTGCGGATTATGTGCTTGATTACCGTACTGACGATGTGCGCAAGGTAATAGAGGAACATAATCCGACAGTAGCGTTGGACTGCATCGGCGGCAAGTTGATGGGGGATTGCTTCAAAAACATGGTATTCGGCGGTCGCTGGATCATGATTGCAACTATGGCAGGTGCTGAAACAACAATCAACTTGGAAACAGTTTGGCGTAAGCGCATCCGTTTGATCGGCAGCACGCTTCGTAGCCGTACCTCTGAAGAAAAAAGCCGGATCATGCGCGCTCTTCATGATGAACTGCTGCCGCTGTTTGTAAGTGGTAAATTGATTTCTAATATCCATGCGGTTTACCCCATCAGCGAAGTCGAGGCGGCACACGGAGTGCTCCGCCGGGCAGAAAATATCGGAAAAGTGGTATTGACGATGCGGTAATTTGCAAAATATAGGACAAAAAATAACAAATGATTAAAAAATTTACTCTTATTGAATTACTGGTTGTAATTGCCATTATTGCAATTCTTGCGGCTATTCTGTTGCCGACGTTGCAAAGTGCCAGAGCCAGAGCGCGGGCAACTTCGTGCATAAACAATTTGAAGCATCTGGGGACATCTATGACGATGTATGCGGAGAATTTCCGTGGTTATGCACCTGCGGTGTCCGGAAAATACCGTTATCCGGAAAACAACAATACCTGTAACTGGGCATATTCTCTTGTCACCCAGAAATATTTGGCGATTGGAGCCGGCACATTTTATTGTCCTGATTCAATAGTTACCAACCAAGCCATGGCGTTGGAAAGAAACAGTTCCAGTCAATCATGGTCATACTACACTTATGGTATCAGAATGAATAAAACCAACGCATTGGGATTCAAAATTTTGAGTTCAAAAATTGAATGTGCCGATGAAGGGTACGGTCCTTATGCTCCGAGCAAATTCTTTCTTTTCGGCGACAGCGTTACAACAAGCG
>JAZRSP010000523.1:0-3403 GCA_045651565.1 Victivallaceae bacterium
AAGCAAAGCACGGAGAAAAGCCGTTGTTCAGGTTCGATGTCATCACCAAAGCCAAAACACCCACCGTCAACAACCATTACACGTTGCGGACGGATGATGAACTTGACCGCTTTGTCTCTCTGGCAAACAGCATTGAAAAGAGTGTCAACAGCGGCAGTTTCTACCCCAACGAAACCGGCTTCAGTTGCGGCGAATGCCCCTATGCTGACCGTTGTAAGAAATGGAGGTGAAGTATGGGACTTATGATGTGCGAAGGCAAATTTGTCAGCCGGGATGAGATTGCTATGGTGCAGACGCCACAGGCGACAGAGAGTTGGAAGCCGGTTCCTCACATGGAGGTGATCGACGCCGTAACCGATGTGGTCAGGGCACACAACTGGCAGATACTTGATGAGAACTTTGGTCTCGCTCGTGAAGGGCAGAAGATGTTCGGCGTGATGCGGATCAATAAGACCAACAGTACCGACTGGTCACGTTGCATCGGTCTGCGGAACAGCCACGATAAGAGTTTTGCGGTCGGGCTGTCTGCCGGTATCAGTGTGACCGTCTGCAGCAATCTCGCTTTCGGAGGAACTGCGGTGATCAAACGCCGTCATACCTCACGGATAGAGCTGACCGAACTGGTGGACGTGGCGATGACCGAGCTTGAAAATGAGTTCCTGATCCTGGAAACGGTCTGCGAGGATTTGAAAATCATCTATTTGAAAAACGATGATGAAGCCCGCAGCCGCATCGTCAGGGCCGCAGAGCTGGGAGCAATCAATAGTTCCGATATCGTGCCGGTCTTCAGGGAGTTCAAAAATCCAAGACATCCAGAGTTTTCCGAGCCGACAAGGTATTCGCTGCTCAACGCCTTTACTGAAACGATCAAAAAATACACCCCCGGCAGAGTGGATACCTCCTACCGTCAGCTGACAAGCTGCTTCGGACTGGACGGACACCGCCCTGCGTTATGGAGTTGACGACCACGGCACTCGCAACACCATGCCGCCCCTCACACGGGATTTTGCCGGAAATGATGCCCCCGGCAAAGTTATCATTGCATCCCGGTGGAGAGCATTTCTCCACTGGTCTTTTTTTTTACAGTTTATATGCTGATTTTGGTTGATGTTCGGTAGATTTATACCAGAGTATAAAATCTTTTTTCTTCGGAAACAAGTTCGGAAAATGTTCGGAAAGAATGTATCCTTTTTCCGAACATCCCGAACTTATCGCCTTTTTTTATAGTATGCCAGGAGGAATATTCAGGAGATTCAGTGTGAAAAATGCCCCTCTTTTTCCTGCTTCGCATTTCCCTTTTCCCTGATGCGTAATATCAGCCCAACCACGCTGTGCCAACTCATTGAGCAGAGATTCACGTGTTTTTCCATCCCACCCTGTACCGCTGGAACTTCGACTGATTTCTGTCAGCGTTGCAAACTCTTTCTTCTTGCAAATCCGATTCAGTAACCGAGCCATCTTCGCCAGATTATTTTCCTGATGCCGGGAGCGTCCTTCAAGGTCTGTCAATCCACCCAAAGCAGCCTCCGCCATACTAAAAATACGATGCATCACCACTGTCGCCCGCTGAAAATGTTCTTCTGTTAGTCTTAACAGCAAGGATAATCTGATATCGTCCGCCGGAATCAATAACATTAGTGCTATACGCGGCAGATATTCGTTGCCGTATCGTTCTAATACCGGGCGCATTTTCGGATCAATAAGCTCTCGCATCGGCTCAATGAATTTCAAGTTGTATTCTTTATCTCTAACCAAAACCAGTGATTGAAACTGTGCAATCTTCTTCAGCCCCAAACTGATTTTTGCAAAGTCACCCGCTGCATCCGGATTGCACGGATTGAACTTGTAATTCATCTCATTTTCAGAAAGATATCCGATCAGGAATCGACTGAAAAAACCTTGATAAATATCCAGACTGCGACCGACCGATTGCAAAACCTCCGGCTGAACAGATGCTAAAACAGATGGAAAAAACCAATCAACGCCGCGTTCCTCTTTGTTTTTTCTTGAAGACAAAGCTTCGGTGAAACGTCCGGCACTGAACAGATCAGTCAACCCCTTTTTTAATTTATCTACGGTCGCACTTTTGCCTTGAAGCATTGCTCCGAATTCCGGCATATTGATCAAAATATGAGGATTATCCATTGCGGCATCCATCAACCCCTCAAGCGTTCCTCCTGAAAATTCTGAATAACCGAGATTTTGAACAACCTGCGAATAGTGAATCCCCTTACCAGCTCCGGATGGTGCGACGAGCAAACCGAATACGTTTGGCACGTTTCCAAGACCTGTTCTAATCCATACTTTTGATTTTTGAGCCGGTAAAAGGTCTTGTATCCGATCAAATTCTTCCCGTTCTTCACTCCAATCCTCTGGAAACAAGGGCAGTTGCACAGTATAATCAGCAAATTTATTTTTTCTGGTAAGAGCCACGCCCATCAGAACGAGGCTCTGAATAAGAATAATCGGCAGCGGTGCTTGACCGTGATAGTTTTTGGCTGCAGATGTGCAGAGAACCTCAAGGAAGCTGCCTTTGATTGCTTCCATAACATCATCGTTGGTCACATTGCGCCAGAAGGCACCTTCAGTCGTATTGAGCATAATTGCTCCTTTCTGCGGAAGTTACCGCGTTTTTTTGTGTGCCGGAGATACCACCGTGGCATCCCGGTAATTTACTATACTGTAACTTTTTTCTGATTTTTTACAAAAGTTCATTGCTGACAGTCGTCGGGCAACCCACCTGTTCGATATGTTCAGCAATTTTACAGTAGAAGCAAATTTTATACTTCAGATACAAAAACACTTTTTCAGCCCCCCGGCAAAAAAAGCCCGATTCGCATAAAAACGAACCGGGCTGGCATAAGATGGTGACAGATCAATAATCAGCAGGAAGTGCCGGAGTAAGACAGTCGCTGAACCTCTGCTTCATCGAAGCGTACCTTGCGGGGAGAGAAGTTTATCTGCTCAAGCAATCCCTTTCTGACGTATTCTCGAAGCGTAGGGCGGGAAATTTGCAATATTTCCATTGCAGTCTTGGCTCCGATAAGCTTGCGGCGCACCGCAGTTTGACGACAGGCTTTCAAGATACTGTCCAGATGTTCCGGTGGGACGGTTTCATCGCTGCGGAGTACCGTCCGAATCAAATCAATTGTTGTTTCTTTCATAATTTTCTGTACCTTTCTGACGCGGATTGAAAATGAAGTTACGTCACTGATGCAGAAGCGTAAAAAGGAAAAAGAAAAGTTGCAGATAATCGCATATTTCAACTTGAAAAATCATTGTTTCGATGATAAATTACACCATCGGATTGGTCCGGAGAAAAGGACCAATTATTTTTGATCGCTTGATCGGTAAGTGGGTAACAGAAAACTCGCAACTTTCATAACCACCACGCAGACCGGTT
>JAZRSP010000524.1:0-1610 GCA_045651565.1 Victivallaceae bacterium
ACACAATTTTTTTCACGTCATTTTTCATTAAAGAACTCCTCTGAATAGTTTTTATGCAATTCTTTTCAAAAGTTCAGCATGAACTTTTTGACGGATATTACGCACATCCAGCACGCCGAGTGCTTTTGTACGGCTCTCAATATCGACAATCGGCATGCGGTCGATTTTGAGCTGGACCATTTTGTCATATACGGCTTTAAGCGACTCTTCGGGAGTAGCGACATCTCGCAAAGGCGACATCACATCTGCCACCAAAAGCCACTGCCAGGCATCACGGTCATTCAAAATATCTTTGAGAGATTCAAATGTCAAAATTCCGCAAATATTATTTTCTCGGTCAACCACCGGATAGAAAAGCACATCGTTTTCGGTAAAAAGTTTAACTGCTTTCGCCAAAGGAGTACGATTTTCAACCACCAGCAACTCTTCATCAATCACATCGGCAACCATCATTTTTTCCATAATATCTTCTTCAGTGATATTTTTTCCAGCCTCATTGGCTTTCTTTATCGAGAATTTCACCATATTCGGTCCCATGATCTGCAAAATAAGCGTTGTAGTTGTAACCACATAAACAACCATATCGCCCATATTCAAGTTATCAGTAACCTTGATCGTATTGAGTTTTTCACCTGCAACAATTGCCAAACCGATTGCCACACCGCCTTGGGCGAAAATACCGGTTCCGAGGTATTTTTTGATAGCATCAGGCGAATTAACCAATTTTGCTCCGAAGTACGAACCGATAACCTTTCCGAAATTACGGAAAAATACATAACAAAGCACAATTCCCCATAACCAGAAAGGCATCGCTCCAAGCGATAACTTCGCCCCGACCAAAACAAAAAACAAAATATAAATCGCAACCGAAATATTACGCATCAACTTAAAAATATGTTCACTTCTTCTCGGCAATAAATTCGCCACACCGAACCCGATTGCCATGGAAGCTAAAATCACATCAAAATCCAACTTGATTGCAAGCCCGATTCCCAAAAGCACTACTCCGAGCGACAATGCCACCGCTCGCTCAACTTGCGCAACGAACTTAAAGAAAAACATCAGCACCCCGGCACAAATTCCCCCCAAAAGCAGTGAGCCGAATAAGTGCACAACTACATGCCACATTTCAAGCATTACTGAGTTTGAACCTCCACCTCCAACCATAATCTGCATGATTCCGCTGCTGATTCCGTACAAAGTCATCGCCAAAGCATCATCAAGTGCAATAATCGCAATAATCGCAGTAGTCATTACCCCTTTGGCACGATATTCCCAAAGCACATCAATAGTTGACGCAGGGTCTGTTGCCGAAGCAATCGCTCCAAAAACCAAGCCGACTGCGATAGAAACAGTTAAATTGTTGGTAATTAAATAGATAATCAAAAAAGAACTTAAAGCAACAAAAAGAAATCCTGCCATGCCTTCAAAAATCAGAATCGTAATAAATTGGCGGGCATATTTTTTGAAAGTTTCAATTTTCAACTCACCGCCGACCAGGAAACCGATGATACCCAATGCAAAAAAGTTGATAACTTTCAAACTTGCCACATCTTCGGGAGTAATCAAATTCAGACAACTCCCGCCCAAAATCAAACCGATAACAATAT
>JAZRSP010000525.1:0-1648 GCA_045651565.1 Victivallaceae bacterium
GAATAAAAGTCTGATTATAAGTTTGAAACTTGAAAGTTTTTCTTTGCAGGATCAGCAGATTATTCGTTATTTAGCCCTGCACGGAGAGGCGGAAAATTCCAATATTTTGCTTAATAGCGAAGATACGGCGGAATTTTTTCATTGTTTAATCGGCTTTGAGCGATTTTTCAAAGACGGCAGACGGGTGATTGTGCATTCGGAGTACGCAGAAGCGGTGATTTTGAAGAAAGAATCCAAAGCAAGTACGCTTCTCTCGCCAGCAATCAGAGTGGGGGATGCGGTTTTGGACTTGGGGCACTCAAAGGTGATTACCGGACGGGCAGGCTGCTGGGTCGGTCGTCAGGGCGAGTATTATTTTGTCCCTGCCAAGTTGGATATAAGTTGGATTAGAACCTTTTTCCGAAGCGGCAAGCAGGATGTGCCGGAGCGGATTCCGGAGTGTCTTTTCAACGACAAGGGCGAATTTCCGGTGCCGCTCATCGGGGTTGACAGTTTGGACTTGGAGAAACTGGAACACAAAGTTTTGATGTCGGGGAGAATTGCGGATGATAATTCGTTGCGGATCAAACTTAATTATATCTACAAAAATCAGACTTTTCCCGCCAATTCTGGGCGGTTGGCGATCATTGGAAATAAATTTTACCGTCGTGATGAAGAGAAAGAACGCGAGTTTGAGAGTGAACTTGAAATGTTTGGTTTCGAGAAGGAAAATGATGAATTTTGTATCAGAAATTCCGAGAGTATCGGTGTGTTTTTTGACCGTATGATTTCGCTTTATTTGGATTATCATCAGAACATTATTCTTGACGGATTTTTGACCAGAAACTCCAATGGCGGTAACGGTTTGGAGTTAGTGGAATTTTCTGCGGAGTGTTTGAGTTGCAATAACCAAAACTATTTGTTGCGCTACAAACTTGGAGCAAGAGATTCAGCAGTGGATTACAAAGTGGTTTTGAAAGCGGTGCAGGAAAATCGCAAGTATCTTCTTTTGAAGAATCGGAAAGTCGTCAAATTAAGTGAGGATTTTAGTCGATTCATTTGGGCCTTGAATAATGTTGCAGAGAATTTTGACGAGAAAAAGCATACTTTTGAAATTCCCTATTTTTCTGCACAATACTATGCTAAAATAGGCGAAAAAATTGTCGGTGCTGTGCCGATAGAATTGCAATTAAGTTTGGCGTATGGCGATTTGGCAGGCAAACTGAATGATAAAAAAATCCCTAACCTTACTTCGATTGCCAAAAGTGATTTCAGTAAGCCGGAGTTTGAATTCAGAGGGGAACTTCGCAATTATCAGCGCGAGGGTGTCGATTTTATGAAGCAGATGACTGCCAATAACTTGAATGTGATTATTGCAGATGAAATGGGACTTGGCAAAACAATTCAGGTTTTGGCGATGCTTGCAGAGATGCAGAAACGCTCCGATAAACCATCTTTGGTGATTTGCCCGGCAAGCCTTTTGACCAACTGGGAGCGTGAAGCCGCCAAATTTGTCCCGGATATGAAAGTTATTCAACTCTCTTGTGTTGACCGTGAAAATTACTGGAATAATATTGAAAAATATGACCTGGTGATTATATCTTATGCGGTTTGCCGATTGGATATAGAGCAAATTCGTCAGCATGAATTTAATTATGTGATTTTGGAC
>JAZRSP010000526.1:0-4064 GCA_045651565.1 Victivallaceae bacterium
TTGGTGTAAATTCATAAAAATTGCAGGTTAATACCGAATTTTTAGAATTTTAAGTGTTTTAAAGCATAAACATTATTAGGAAATTTTTATTATGGCTGAAGAACTCGAAAAAATCAACGAAGTTGCTGAAACACCTGGAGCAGAAGTTGCAAAAGCTCAACGCTCTAAGTCAGGTCGTCATGTGCCTGCCGGTATTGCTTTCGTTTTAGCAACCTTCAACAATACTAAAGTAACCATCACCGACTTGCACGGCAATGTTATCAGCTGGTCAACCGGTGGTAAAAACGGTTTCAAAGGTTCTCGTAAGAGTACCGCTTATGCAGCTCAGGTTATCGCTACCGACGCTGCTAAAAAAGCTCAACTCCTCGGTTTGAAGGAAGTTGAAGTTAGAATCAAAGGCCCCGGTGCAGGTCGTGAATCTGCTGTTCGCGGTATCGCAGCTGCCGGAATTGAAGTAACATCTATCAAAGATACTACTCCGGTTCCCCACAATGGTTGCCGTCCGCCGAAAAGACGTCGTGTCTGATTCTCTTTATTGTATATTTTTACAATATTTAAATTTAAGTTTTTAATAAAATATGTTGGAGGGATGAAATGACATCAACTATCGGATTCCCAATGCCGAAGTCAATCGTGATTGACGAAGAAACCGCAAGTAATACTTACTGCAAATTTACTGCTGCCCCGCTCCAGAGCGGATTCGGGCATACACTTGGCAACTCTTTGCGTCGTGTTTTGCTCTCTTCTATGGAAGGTGCCGCTGTCTGTGCATTAAGAATTGACGGTGTTAAACATGAATTTGATTCATTAGAGCATGTTGTAGAGGACATCACCGAGATCGTTCTTAACTTGAAACAAGTTTCTTTGAACTATACCGGTGATACTGTAAAGATTCTTGAAATCAAAAAAGATAAAGCAGGTATTGTTACTGCTGCTGATATCGTTAGCGACGGATCAGTGGAAGTTCTTAATCCTGAACAAGTTATCTGTACTTTGGACAAGAATGTTCCTTTCCGTGCTGAAATCGAAATTATGAGAGGCAAAGGTTATATTCCTGCTGAAAAAAGCAAGATTGCCCGCTCAATCGGTACCATTCCCGTTGACTGCTTATTCAGTCCGGTAACCCGTGTCAACTACCAGGTCGGTTCTGCCCGCGTCGGTGAAGAAACTGAAATGGATAGCTTGGAAATGGAAATTTGGACCGACGGTCGTATCGCTCCCAAAGATGCTTTGGAAGCTTCAGCAGCTATTTTGCGTGACCACTTGCAGATTTTTGTCGGCGGTCAGGTAGCAGAAAAAGACGTCATCTCTATGATGAAAGAAGACGAACTCAGACTCTACAAAGTCTTGGCTCAGGATGTTGAAGTCCTCGATCTTTCTGTTCGCGCAATGAACTGCCTTAACTCTGCGGACATCCGCATTGTCGGCGAACTTTGCAACAAATCAGAAGCTCGTATGCTTAAATATCGTAACTTCGGTAAAAAATCATTGGATGAAATTAAAGAAAAAATCGAAAAAATCGGTTTGGGTCTCGGCATGACTTTCAGTGAAAATATCCAAATTGCTCTTGATAAAGAATCTGAAAGACTCAGACTCAATAACGAGGAGAATAAATAATGCGTCATCGTGTACATACATTTAAAATCGGACGCACCGGCTCTCACCGCCGTGCGTTGTTGGCCAACATGGTCAGCAGCTTATTTGAACATGGTGAAATTACTACTACTTTGGTAAAAGCCAAAGAAGCAAGAATTTTTGCAGAAAGACTTATTACCTTGGGTAAATCAGGTACTTTGCACCATCGTCGTTTAGCTGTTGCCAGACTTCGCAACAAAGATATGGTTAAAAAACTTTTTGATGAAATCGCTCCTGCTTACGCAAAGCGTCAGGGTGGTTACACCAGAATTATCAAAACCGGTCGTCGTCAAGGCGATGCTGGTGAAATGTGTATTTTCCAATTAGTTGAAAAAGACGCAGAGTAAGTTGCCTGTGAGGGGGGGAAAGATAGCTAGAAGGAGTGTTAGATAAATTCTAAACTTTTTAGCTTCCAACCCTCACAAAAGTTGAAACTTGAAAAACCTGAACTTATCACAAGTTTGGGTTTTTTCTTTTTCGTAAGATAAAATTTTTCAAATAATAGCGTTGAGAATTTTTCTCTTGTGAAAATTAATATATAGAGGATATTACTATGAAAAGTATAATTTTTTTGGCTGACGGTATGGCTGATGAGCCATTGGCAGAACTTAACGGCAAAACTCCGCTTGAATTTGCCAATACTCCGAATATGGATTCAATTGCAAAAAATGGCGCAATGGGATCTTTTCTCACTTTGCCAGATGGCTTGCCGACTTCGAGTGATGTTGCAAATATGTCGGTATTGGGTTTTATGCCGGAATATAACTATCCCGGTCGCGGTCCGATTGAGGCAATCAGTCAGAAAATTGAACTTAAAGCCGATGATGTTGCCTGGCGCTGCAATATTGTAACGGTTGACCCGGCTGGGGTCATGCTTGATTATTCTGCGGGGCATATTGATAATGAGATCTCTCGTCAACTTATTGCAGACTTGCAGGCAAAATTCGGCTCGGACAAGGTAACTTTTTATCCCGGAGTAAGTTACAGAAATTTGTTAGTGCTTCATGGTGAAGAGTTTAGCAAGGATGTTGATTACTATAAACCGGACTCATCACATGGTATAAACGAGAAAGATTTGCCCTTAACCGCTTTGAACGAAAAAGCACAATATACTGTCGATTTTTTGAATAAACTTTGTGCGGAAGCGGCGGAATTTTTGACTAATCATCCCTTGAATCAGACTCGTGAGTTTCCGGCGAATCGTATTTGGCCGTGGAGTCCGGGTTATAAACCGAATTTGCCGCCTTTTGTTGAGAAATATCAGGGAAAAAAGGGCGCAATTATCAGTGCCGTTGATGTGATCAAAGGTATCGGTATTGCTTCAAATATGACTGTCATTGAGGTTGAAGGTGCAACCGGGTACATTGATACTAACTATGAAAACAAAGCCGAAGCGGCTTTGGCTGCTCTGAAAGATCATGACTTTGTTTACATCCATGTTGAGGGTATTGATGAAGTTTCTCACCTCGGCAATTTGGAATTGAAAATTAAAGCGATTGAAGATTTTGATAAACGCCTTGTCGGTAAGGTTTTGGATGGAGTTAAAGGCGAAGCGGTAAGAGTGATGATTTTGCCTGACCACCCGGTTCCAATTAAACTTCGTCAACACACTACAACCCCGGTGCCTTTCGCAATCGCCGGTGAGGGTATTGCTTGTGATGCTACCCAAACTTATGCAGAAAAAAATGCCGCCGCAGGCGCATTAGGCTTCCTCAAAAAAGATGAACTCATGAAACTCATCCTGGGCTTGTAATGTTTTTTTGGGGATTTGATTGCAGTCCCCAAACCCCAGCAACCAGCCATCAGGCTGGACGTTATAGGAATTTATAGTTTTGTTTGCACAAAACTCTAAATTCCGATTTTTTTTTATTTTTAAACCGCTCTGACGAGTGCACAAGCAGAATATTAGGTCAAGGAACTTGTTCCTTGTGCGGAGTTTGTTTTTTTTGCCGGTGGCTAACGCCGCCCCCGGCACCCCTGCGCCAGCACTGGTGCTGGACTGGGGTACTGGTGAGTTTTGTTAGCTTGTAGGCGGTTTGGTTGAATGTAAATGTGGCAAATAATCTTTTATCGAACATGTCATATCCGTTAATTACTGTTCGTTGCCGTTTTTTTTCTGGATTCTTCGGCACTTTCAGTGCCTCTGAATAACGGGTTGGTACAATTTACCCCTCCCCCCTTCGGCATGGCGCACCACCATCATCCAGATTGGAACAAAAAATTCTGCAAAGAATCCAACATACGACAACCTTGCTTTGAAAGTCAATATTTATGCTGCTCTTACTATAACTCTATATTTTATAGATTCTCATAATTTGATTATAAACAAATTATCAATGTTACTAACGCGGCCCACAATTCCGGATCTGTAATATCTATTATGGCATTTGTATAGAGAATTTTACTATCAAAGTCGGATCGTAGCCATG
>JAZRSP010000527.1:0-1818 GCA_045651565.1 Victivallaceae bacterium
ACAAAATATAAAGATGGATTTTTTCCGCATATTCTTATAACCGGAAAGACAGCGGTTTTCAAACCGGCAAGCGTTACAGCTCCTGCTGTTGATAATATAAATGATTATAAAAAATGGAATGACTGAAATGATCCGTTCAGCAAAAAACACGACAAAGAAACTATTAGTTGAGGATTCCGGTATTGCAATGCCGATTTCCCTGCTGGTCTTTTTGTTCCTGACTTTTGTCTGTATGTCTGTTTTTGCTTTGGGTGAAGTGATCCGGGCGAGGACAGAATTGCAGTATAAAGTGGATAATGCTGCTTATGCTGCTGCGTTGGTTCAGGCGGATTCTCTCAGCCGTATTGCAGTTTTGAATCGGGCGTTAGCATGGACATATGCCCAGACCAATAAACGGCAAATGGATTACATCGTCAATAGATGGCTTTCTGAAAGTTATGATACTTTTATTGAAGATGCAGACAATGCTGAATTGGCTCATATTGCAGGTTGTGCTTTGCACACTATGCCAACAACAAGAAAATCTACTGCTGACCGGCATACTTCAGGATTTCAAATCAGTGATGCAATGTACTATATGGTTACAAAAGAAAATGCTGGAATAATCACTGCAGTTCTTAATGCGGACGGCCAGAAGGGAAAGTTGGAAACACAGCTACACGGTTTGTTTGAAGAAACATTTGTTGGCGGATCCAAAACAGAAAAAGATATCTATGCGTTAAAAAACATATTAGATAACGGTTTTTCCTATGGATATTATCAGGAACTTGGCAAGGAAATTGCGACTGCTAATCAGAATATGCAAGCTATGCTTGCTCAGATAAATCATATAAGAGATAATATGGATAATCGAATCAATGGCAGTATTGCAGAAAATCTGCCTCATGACAAAATTTTGCTTTATGGGGGAAGTTCAGAGAACACATCATCCGATTATTTTAAAGAAAATTCTGATGAATCTGGTATCTTCAGTCGGTATAAAACTCAGATAGGTCATGATTTAACTTTAACTTGGAATGATAGAGCATGGTGGGGGTATGATTCAGAAAATAAGTGTCGTATCTTTTATCCAGGTCATCTTAAATTGAGTTGGAATGGATATGGAGTTACTTGGGTGTGTAAAGATGGTGCTCATGTCGCAACTCTTGTCCCAACTGGCTCAACAGAAGTTCTTGCCGGAACTTCGCCTGCATCCGGTGAGAATTGGGGGAAAGAAATGAAATCAATAGTTCTTGCTCCACAGATGGTGGATGAACGTTTTTTTGAAAAGAATGGTTCTATTGTTGTTGCGGCGAAAACTCCGATCCCTGATCTTTTCGGTAATGTGTTTGGCAAAAACAAATTCCTGAATTTCCGCGTCAACGGTAACTTATGGGCTGTTTCAGCCGCAAGAGCCGGATATCGGAATGGCGAAAAATATGAAAACAGCAAGTTTTTGAATGAAGATAAATGGAATCTCTTTGTGGATGATTGGGAACCAATGTTCCTGCCTGTAGGCAGATGCTGGAAGTCTTGGGATGGCGAAAAATTTACAGGAGATGATGCTTATAAAGTGTTGAAGGCTGTTGCTGGCAATCTTCATATTGACATTTCTGAAAATGGCTTGAAGCTGAATGAAAAGGTAAATTTAGATGTGCTCCATTAAGAAAAAATTAGATGTATATAACGATAAAGGTTCGGTAATGCTGGAAACAATTCTGGTGTTACCGATGTATCTCGTGTTTATCACGGTGATTTTCTTTGCGGGGGAAGTGTCTTTGTATCGCAATTTGCTTCTGCAAATGGATCAGCATGATCTTTGGGCTTGGGGTGCAAAAG
>JAZRSP010000528.1:0-1996 GCA_045651565.1 Victivallaceae bacterium
ACAATCGCAATAATAACAACAATTATCGCAACAACAACAATAATAACAATTATCGCCAAAATAACAATCGCAATAACAACAATAATAATTACCGCAACAATAACAACAACAATCGCGGAAATAATTATAACAATTCTAACGGCAATAATTCTTATAACAACAATAATAGCAACCGTCCGTATGAGCGCAATAATGCCGCTACAACCATTTATGCGGCACAAGAGGTCTTCCTCGATGACGAAATTTCTTACATTCCGCCTGCACCGGTTGTACCTAACTTGGATGATATGCCGAATCCTCCCGAAATTGCAAATCCGCAAAAAATTGAGGGGCTTCCTACTGATGAAAATACCGAAAACACTGTTGTAAATACTTCACCATTGCCGCCGTTTCACATCAATGAGTTGCAGCAAAAAAGCATGCACGAACTCTACGAAATGGCAGGAGAACTCAATCTTGAAGGTTTGGGAGCTCTGGATAAAAGTGAAATTATCTATGAAATCATCAAAGCCAATGCCGAAAAATCAGGTCAGATGTACGGTAGCGGAACTTTAGAAATTCTCCCCGACGGATTCGGATTTCTGCGTTCAGAAAACTACAATTACTTGCCGTGCAGTGAAGATATTTATGTAAGTCCGGTACAAATCCGTCGCTTTTCATTGAAAACAGGCGACTTTATTTCAGGTCAGATCCGTCCTCCGAGAGAGAAAGAACGCTTCTGTGCAATTGTCAAAGTCGAGAGTATCAACCACGATTCACCTGAACGCAAACGACAGATTATCCCATTTAATGAACTTACCCCCTATTTCCCGACCGAGAGATTGGTTTTGGAAACCACCCCGGAGAATATTTCAACTCGTGTTATCGACCTCGTTTCTCCGGCAGGTAAAGGTCAGAGAGGACTCATCGTCGCTCCGCCTCGTACCGGCAAAACAATCCTTATGCAGCAAATTGCAAACAGTATTCTGAAAAATAATCCGGAAGTTAAACTCATTATTCTGCTGATTGATGAACGCCCGGAAGAAGTTACTGACATGCAGAGATCAGTTAATGCCGAAGTAATCGCTTCAACTTTCGACGAACCCCCGGAACGCCACGTTCAGGTTGCTGAAATGGTCATTGAAAAGGCAAAGCGTCTGGTGGAATACAAAAAAGATGTGGTTATCCTCCTTGATTCAATCACCCGTTTGGCTCGTGCATATAATACCTTGCAGCCGCACTCCGGCAAAATTCTTTCCGGTGGTGTGGACGCAACTGCACTCCATAAACCCAAACGCTTCTTCGGTGCAGCTCGAAACATCGAAAACCACGGCAGTTTAACCATTATCGCAACCGCGCTCGTCGAAACCGGAAGCAAAATGGACGAAGTCATCTTCGAAGAGTTTAAAAGTACCGGCAATATGGAAATTCACCTCGATAGAGCCATCTCTGATAAACGAATTTATCCTGCAATCAATATTGAAAAATCAGGAACTCGTAAAGAAGACTTGCTCGTACACCCAGACGAATTACAACGCATGTGGGTGCTTCGCAAAGCAGTTAACGGCGTAGTTCCAGCAGAGGCAATGAGTCTTTTAATTGAAAAATTGAAAAAAGTAGGCAGCAATGTTGAATTTCTTTTAAGCCTCAACCAAACCGCTGAATAAATTTTTATAAGAGGGGGGAGGAAGATAATTTCGCCCCCCTCTTTTTTATGCCGCTACCCCGACACTACTGCCATAATTCATAAACTTCCCTATCTATCGATATATTGCTTATGCTATTGCACCGCACCAAAATAATTATTTTTTTTGTATTACCTATTGACATTTCAATTTTTTGTGCTATAATAGTTATTAGACAATAATTGAGGTGGCAACTGTCACTTCAAGTCGTTTTAACACAACTGAAAATGAACAAAAAATCATTAAAAGAAAGGTAAAATCATGAAAAAATTGTTCAATTTCACCTTAATTGAGTTGTTGGTTGTCATTGCAATCATTGCAATCTTGGCAGG
>JAZRSP010000529.1:0-1253 GCA_045651565.1 Victivallaceae bacterium
AGAACCTCCTTTTGTATGAGCTGTACAACATTTTCCGGAAGCGGTACATACTGCAGACGTTTTGCGGCAGTTGCTCCGGATGTTAAGCACCAGTTGAAGTATTTGAAAAGTTCAGCTTTACGATCAGCTGCGAGATCTTTGCGGAAGAGAATGTAGGTCACACCAAGTATGGGATAACTTTTTTCACCTTCCTGATCGGTCAATACCATATAAAAGCCCGGAGCATTTTTCCAGTCAGCTGCAGCAGCTCCGGCTGTGAAGTTATCAACTGTCGGGGCGATAAAATTGCCTGCCTTATTTTCAAGCTGTACCATTGCAAGTTTAGCTTCTACAGCATAAGTGTATTCGGTATAACCGATCGCTCCTTTGATCTTGGCTACATTATTACACACACCGGGATTCTTTTGCCCACCGATACCTACAGGCCATTTTACGGAAGAACCGCAACCTGCAACACGTTTCCAATCTGCGGAGATTTCACTTAAATAATTGGTAAAGATGAAGCTTGTTCCGCTGGCATCTGCTCTGCGGACAACCGTGATGGCAAGATCAGGCAAGCCGGGGTTATCTTTCAGCAGTCTGGGGTCGTTCCATCTGGTGATTTTACCAAGAAAAATACCGGCAAGATTTTCTCTGCTCAATTTCAACTGATTATTATTAACGCCGGGAATATTGACGATAACGACAACTCCACCGGTAAGCATGGGAAACTGAACAAGTCCGGCTGCTTCCTGTTCTTCCAGGGTAAGCGGATTATCGGAACCGGCAAAATCAACTGTCCCTGCTTTGATCTGATTGAGACCTGCGCCGGAGCCGAGGCTCTGATAGTTTACTTGCACTCCGGGGGGTGATTGACTGTAGGAATGTGTCCAACTCTGATAAACCGGGGCGGGAAAACTTGCACCTGCACCATTAATGGTTGTTTTGTTGCTGTCCGAACATCCGGTTACCGTCAACACCGCTGCGGCAGCCATTGCAAGATTTGTGATTTTTTTCATTTTCTTTTTTCCTTTCTTGGGGTTACAATGCATAAGATACATTTCTTTTATGCATAGTTTGTGAGAGAATTGTTAGTTTTGTGTTAAGATTACAAACGCCCCCCCAGAAACGCAAAAAAGGCGGCAAGATTTCTCCTGCCGCCCAATGACTGCATAAGCATATTTTATCTGAATTTTTCCATTGGAACGATACCTTCAGCATCTGGTTCTACTCCATTTTTAGGAATGTAGCCAAGCTTTTCATAAAACTTTACC
>JAZRSP010000530.1:0-2576 GCA_045651565.1 Victivallaceae bacterium
GACTGCGCCTGACGGAAAAAAGCCTCTGACTGACTGTTTCGACAGTTCCGGTGTCATTGAACTTGCAAAGAACTTTCCCAACACCAAGGCTTCCAAATTCCTTGACTGGTTCCTTTACAGCGATAACACCATCGACGGTCAGAGCAAGAAAAAGGCTTATGCCCTCTTTGAAAGTGGTTTGCTCTCCACTCTTCAGCCTGGCACGATCAAGTGTCTACAGCAAATCCACGCCTATATCTTCGGCGGACTCTATGACTTTGCCGGTCAGATCCGCACTAAAAACATCAGTAAGGGCGGCTTCTCTTTTGCCAATGCCCTTTATTTTAACACCATTCTGCCAAACATTGAGGATATGCCTCAATCCTCCTTTGATGAGATTATCAACAAATACGTTGAAATGAATGTGGCGCACCCCTTTATGGAGGGCAACGGCCGCAGTACCCGCATCTGGCTCGACCTCATGCTGAAACACTCTCTGCAAAAATGTATCGATTGGAGTATGGTCAACAAAAACGCTTACCTCGAAGCAATGCAGAAAAGCGTAATCGACAGTTCCGACTTGAAAGCCCTGCTTCAACCGGCTCTGACCAACAAGATCAGCGACCGTGAAATGTTCATGAAAGGCATTGATTACTCCTACTATTACGAAGAGGAATCCACGGATACAGGATTAATTTAATGCTGAGGTGAATAATGGCTGGACGATATATCTATACTACTTGTATGCAATGTTTGACAGATGCGCAAAAGAAAAATCCATGGTTGGTTAATTATACATTTACTCATTACAGATTGAAGCATCACTATGAGCAGCCATTAACATTTACCTGTGCAAATGGACACAATATGGTTGTTGTTCTGCAAGAACACAAGTTTGAATCCCTGTTTGAAATTGCGTTGGAGGATTTTATTGCAGGACGCTATCGTGAAGCTGTTTTTAACTTTGCGTCTTCATTTGAGCGTTTTTTAGAATTTGCTTCCCGTTTATTGCTTTGGGAATCCGGTGTTCGTGAAAATGAAATGACTGCATGGTGGAATAAAGTAAAGAAATCTTCAGAGCGCCAGTTCGGGGCATTTAGCACACTATTTTTAAGCCGCTTTAAAGCAGTGCCGCCTTTTTTTGAAAAAATTGAATCAATGGCATCCGTTCGCAACAAGGTTATACACAATGGTGAGGATATTAGTTATGATGAGGCATATAAATATGCACAATTTATAGTTAGCAATATAAATTCAGTAATGAAATTTCTCTTGGAAAATCTCTCCAGAGAAAAAGTTCTAGAATTTAATCGATATGAATATTCTCTCAAAATACTAGACAAATATTCAAATATGACGCATATGTTTTGTTCTTCATCAAAAATTTCTTGGACAACATTAACAAAATCTGAACAGGAACGAGATAAAAAATTAGCAGATTATTGTAGAAAAAATCCTTGGGAATATGCTGCGATGGCATTAGAAGTCAATAAAACAGGTAAGGTTTTGGATGTAAATGACCAAGGATCTCTGTGTCTTGTTGATATTGGAGACTTGCAAGCAGATAAAACCGTCGAATATATGGCACCGACATTTGATAATTTGCTGAAATCTGTATCTGATATGCAACTTCATTTTAATGCAATCCGAAACAATTGCGTAGATTTCAATAGAATAGTTGACATAGAATAGTCAAGCAGTCATAACTATTTGCAGGAATATTTCTAAAATACTCAAAATCGTAATATTACGTTTTTGAGTGTTGCGTCAGGTGTCGTATCTTCGGAAAAATAAAATTTGGCAAATTTTGGCAAATAAACATATCAATTTGAGCAGAGTTTAATGCCCCATCAGGGCAAAAAAAATGGTCGGGGTTGTTTTAATTGTTCGAAAAATGTCTATTAAGCTCAAAATGGTTGCAAGTTAATGAATTATGGTTACCGCTTCGTTAATCTGCGAAAATATCTCTGTTTTCAGCATTTTTGAAAACAGAGAAATTTTTTCTGCTCAACCGAAGGGACTTTTTTCCGAGAAAACTATAAAATGCCCCGAAAAATAGTTGCACCAGCGACTTTTTCCCCAAGGGATACAATAGTCAGAGGTTCGAATGCCTTCATATCTCATAATCGCGCACTTATGAAAAAATGAGATATTGACATTTTAAATTCTGCCAATATCCCGTATAACCCTAACACTCAATGGCGGCGAATCACTTTTCTGGCTCTTTCAGCCGCCAACCTAGCCCTGGCACAACACAAGGCGTTTGCGGAAAATGATTCAGCAAAAACGGCGATACGCTTTTCTGGCGCATTCAGCCGCCAACCTTGCTCTGGCGCAAAGCAAGGCGTTATTGGAAAAGTCTTTTGCGAAAGCTGGATTTTCATCCAAATATTTGCCGAACTCCTTTTTTGCGATAGCTTTTACCTTTTTGAAGACAACCTGATCATTGTACTCTGGCTCAACATGCGGATCATAATTGAATTCCGGAACGCTGATTTTGATAACTGCACAAAGACCTTCAACAGCATCATCACGGTTGATTTTAATTTGTTCGGAATCCTGTAAGTCGGAGGCCAAGCGGTCTTAGGAAGACAAGA
>JAZRSP010000531.1:0-2984 GCA_045651565.1 Victivallaceae bacterium
AATAACAAACTCCCATATATCGGTAGAACAGCAAAACAACATCCGAGGTAAGAAAAATGGAAAAATATGATTTTGAAAATCTGACTGGAGAGCAATGGAGTCAACTGCTTTGTGAACATCCGGAGTTTGCAACGGAATGTAGTTGGGAAAAGTTGGGTAGCGAAGATTGGTGCCGGCTGTTGTCTGAACACCCGGAATTTGCAAAATATTGCAACTGGGAAAAAATCGAAGGTTATGAGTGGAGCGTGCTTTTGGCAGAACAACCGCAACTGGCTGAATTTTGCGACTGGGATAAACTGGACGGTTGGGATTGGAGCATCCTTTTAGCCGCTATGCCGCAGTTTTCAGATAAGTGCGATTGGGAAAAATTGGAGGAAGATGATTGGGATAATTTGCTTTATGAGCAGCCGCAATTTGCAGAAATAAAAAACAGAAAGACGAAATAATAGAATGAAATCATTGATAGCCAGTCTCTTTTTTACATTCATTCTGCCCATTTTTCTTGCAAGCGGATGCAGTTCAACACCCCACAAAATTGCCGATCGCTTACTGGAGAAATGGCCCTTTGAAATTGATCAGGCGATCGCAAAAATTGATGACAGGGTTATTGATAAAGTCGATGAGAATGGTCTGTCTGCCTACTATTGGAAGACGGACGAATATTTAAAATCTCCTAAAGCTGAAAATCTCCGGAAAGAAAATTTCAGTCAAATCCTGCGTATCACCAATGCAGAATATCAGCTGGCGTTGGAAAAATTGTTGCAAAAAAACTCTTTTGAGTTATGTCCGGAAAAAGAAACTGTCAATTTTTTTAAGACGCATAACATAGGTGAATACAAGGATTTTCCAATCGTTCATCTCTGGAAATTGAATGGTAATATATATTTACTCATTTACCACGGCGGTGGTTCAAGCGGTGAACGTTCATATATTTTTTATTTCAAAGATATTGAAAAATGGGCAAGTTTTGATTATCCGCCCAATGCGGAGCAAATCAAAGAACTTGCAGCCCGCATCCGTAAAGCGGATGGAAGAAGAACAGAGAAGATAGAAATTTAACCGGAGTTTATTATGGACAGACGCAAATACATTTTGAAACGGCTTGAAAAACAGCTGTGCTCTTTGGCGTATGAGGACCCATTTCTGTACCGGGAGGGAGAAAGCTTTATTGCCGCAATCTTTCCGATGAATGAAGATTCGGAAGAAGAGTTCTATACCGTTCAGATAAGCTGGATCGTAGATGATGAGGACGACAGAATTCTTTTCCGTGCGGAAAGGGTTTTGCAGGAGGTCAACGCAGATGACGAATCAGAGCTTTTGCGTTTCTGCAATGAGTGGAATAAAAAATATCTCTATGGCAAGGCTGTTTATGATAATGACAATGGCGGTTTGCATTTGGATCATACCTTGCCTTTGCCCGACCGGGTGAGTGATATGTTTCTTGAATTTCAAGTTTATCATCACCTTGCCTTCGCCGCCGAAAATTTCTTCAAGGAGGCAGAGAAATTCAAATGGATAGAAAAAGAAACTGAAAATAACATCACAGAAGGAGAATCTGGAAAATGAAAAAGAATATTGTATTATTGTTTTTGACATTATAAATATACCTATGCTGTTGTCGGATATCTTCCTGCGGATAAACCGAGATACATTCTGCTGCTGACTGCACACGATTTTACCAAATCCAACGGAAGTATGCAAGGAATCAGCTTTTTGCATCAGCAATGGAAAAATCTTGAAACAAAGTTTAACTCAACGGTGAAATAATGAAAAAAGAAATCATCTCATTTGTAATCGGGGCCGGAATCGTTGGCAGTATCTGGTGTTGCAAAACTTTCTGCGAAAGCAAACCGGAAGCCGCCTCCGTTGCGGTCGCACCAGATCCTCAAAAAAACGATGTTAAAAATCAACAGTCCAGTATTTGCCCGTCTGAAACTGCTATTCATGACGATGAAGCATATTTGCAGGATTGGATTTCTGCTATTTCTGATTCAGACGGCTACGCCCAAAGTGCGACTGCAAACTGGTGGCGCGAGTATAAGTATGATGTGAAGTATGTCGGAAACGGTTTGGTCAGTTTCTATTGTCAAGAAAATAAATATGAAGGCACAACACATGGACAGTACAAAACAATAGTCGGCACGATATACCGTGGAAAACGTTTGCAACTTAAAGATCTGCCGGAGTTGGATAAAATTCGCAAAACTTTCCGCAGGACATTAGAGTCACATAAAGATTTTGAAGCTGTAAAACTTTATATTGACAGCCCTTTACACAATCTTAAATATGTTGTTGATAAAGAGGTGCAAATGACGGAAAATTTCTATATTGACGAAAAAGGTATTCATTTCATCTATGATCCTTACGAGATTGCCAGTTTTGCCGCCGGTACTATAGATATTTTTGTGCCATACAAGATAAAATTTAATGCAAAATAAGTATTTCAGTGCATGGAGAGATAATTATGACAAAACTTTTTACATTTACTGTCTTTTTGTTAATAACTTGTTTGCTTCCGCTTAACGCCACAAGTACTGAAACTCCAAGCAATATCCTCAATAAAATCAACAAGTTACCGATGTGTTTCAGCGGCATAACTGTGAGTAAAAGCGGATACACTGTGCAGAGGCAGTATTGCTGGCAGTTCAAAGAAAAAAATAACATTTACTATGCAGCTATTCTTTTTGAGGATTATCCGGAAGGCATACATTCTGATTCCCAAAGATTTCTCTCACTTTTTATGGTATGGAAAAATGGAAAGATTTATTACAGGCGGGTTATCGAACACGATCCGGATCATATCAAAATCACTGGTTGCAAAATGGAATCAAGTTCCAATGGAAAAATTTATCTTGTTCTGAATTATGATTTCAGTCCTTATTATCAGGATTCTTTTACCGATACAGACGGCAAGTTCAGAATTGCAGTGCCGGTAACCGGGCATCTGCATGCTTCAATTGAAGATTTTGAATCGCTTCCCATTG
>JAZRSP010000532.1:0-4019 GCA_045651565.1 Victivallaceae bacterium
TTGGCGTGTGCAACAAGAATAATCATCATGCCGCGTTTATCCCGGAGTTCCTGCAGGATGTTCAGGATTTTGCGCCAGTGAGTGAGAGCATGGACATAACCGCGACCGTATCCGCCGTCAGCTTTTTCAATGCTGCGGACACCGAATTCCCGGCACACCTCATCAAAAATGATGCGTTCCAGCCAGTCAACAGAGTCGATAACCACGGTGCGAAAGGTGTGCTGTTCATCACGCAAGGCCGTAAGTTCACTGACGACCTCGGAAAGAGTGTGCGCCAAGGGGAACTTTTTGCAGTCGATTTCCGAGAGTCCATCTTCCGTCTGGATAAAAACGGCGTCAGGTGCGGATGCTCCAAAGGTGGATTTGCCAACACCCTCCGAGCCGTAGATCATAATGCGGGGCGGTTTATTTTCTTTGCCGGTTTGAATGTTATCAAGCATTCCCATATAGTATTTTTCCTTTCTTTTTCAATTGGTTGCAAGTTCAAGGCGCAAAGCCTTTACGAGTTTCCCGATTTGGGAAGTGTTGAGCTGGGCGTGAATATCTGCCATCACGCGATGGATAAGTTCGGCGTCAGGATCAGGAGTGTTCTGAATCTGCGGTCGGCGCAATCTCATAGTTTCCTCGTAGGCTCGGAAGATAGAAAATTCACCTTTGCGGATGGCTTCTTTTACATCTTCAGTTCCGTGGAGCATGATAGCTCGCAGCCTTTCTACCTTGGTTCTTGAGATGCCGAGTGTTGCTGCAACACAATCTGCTGACTTTCCGGGTGCTTCATTGCTGTTTTTATAAGGACGCCCAATTTTTTTGCGTCGATCAAGAGTTTCCAAGCAGATAAGCAACTCATAATCCGTCAGGTTACGGCGGTTTGCCTGACTACGGATTGCATATGCCAAAGCATCATCTTCGCCTGCAAATTCGCGGCACACAACCGGAACTGTTTCAAAACCACACGCATGAGCGGCACGAAGGCGGGTATGTCCGTCAACAACCACCATATTCCAGACCACAATCGGGTGCGCTTCATCAAATCCGTGAACGCTCATATCATCAACGATATCGGAAAGAGTCTGTTCCTGTACCGGAAACAGTTTTGTAAAAGGTTCCTCTGTTTTCAAACTCCAAATTGGCACTTTTACCAGCGGAAGTTCGGTAATATCAAAAACATAATCATTCAGCATTTTCATCTTCTCCTGAAATTGTTGTTAAAATAAGTTCTGTGATTTTTGCAGATACCTGGGCATTGATTTCCTCTTTTTCTTGTTGAGAGTATGTTATTTCCGGATATTCCTGGCGTTCACGGTCCAAGCGATTTTTAATCATCTCCGTGATACTCTTGACGATTACCTTGGCGCGTTCTGCTTTGATTTCTGCTGGCGTTTTCTGCAGAATCGTATCTAAAGATCTTGGAGCTTCCCTGCGAGCAGCCATTGTTTCTTCATAGGCCTTCCGGGCAGAAATTTCACCATTGGCGACAGCTTTTTTGATCTCATCTGTGCCATGCGCGTTGACGGCCCTTAATCTTTCAACTTTTGCTCGAGAGATTCCGAGTAATTCAGCGGTTTTTTCTGCAGATTTCCCTTTTGAATCAGCCTCCGTGGAGGCTAATTTTTTTCTGCCTGCGACTTTTATCTTGTCAAGTTGACTGAGACAATTTATCAATTCTGCATCTGTCAGATTCCGGCGATTGCGTTGTGAACTGATGGCATACTGTATCGCCTCTTCTTCATCTGCAAATTCTTTTATGACAAGCGGAACATTCAGCACTCCGGCATCCTTTGCCGCCTGCAGTCTAGTATGACCGTCAACGACCACTCCGTTATGGCCACCCCATACAACAATGGGGTGAACCATATCAAAACCGTGCTTTTTCATATCATCTGTCATTGCGGCAAGTACAGCCGGTTTGATACCAAAGAGATCTTTGAACGGAGCATCGGTATGCACATCAAGAATGTGCATCATCAGGATATTGCTCTTCATTACATCACCGCCGGAAATTCTTCTGCTCTGGGATTCCAGGTAAGAGAGTAGAGATTTTCATTGCGAACGTAGGCGTTCCATGCTTTAATATAAAGTGCAATCTGCTCGCGGGTCGGGAACTGTTTATGGACATAACTGTTCATCAAGGTATCAAGCAAGATTTTCACCGGATGACCTTTGTAAAGAGCCTCCTGAGTTTTGAGCGTGTGGAAGAAATCATCGGCCAAATGTTGATGTCTTCTGGAAAAGACCAAATAGCAAAAACCGACAACAGAAGGCTTCAGATGGCGGCGAGCTCCGGCAGCAATTGTTGTGGCAGTCACGATTTCCGGATTAAGGTATTCCGCATGACGGGTGATGATATCAGTATTGATCGTATGAGCCTTTGTCTGCAGTTGCATTTCGCGATCAAGCATATCGTAAATATACGCCAAGCGGACAATGGGAGCCATAATATTGGAATTTTTATATCCCATAAAACGGAGGACGTCTGCGACAGTTCGCTTTTTTCCGCTATCCATAGTGGAGCGGACATCTTCCGGAACATTGTACATCACACAGGTGGTAATAGATACCCCGGATTTCTCGATTGCCGCGAGTCTGTTCTGTCCATCAAGCAAAGTCCCGTCCGGAGCAAATACGATGCATTCACCGTTAACTTTCCATTCTCCGGCTTTCATTGACACAGCCAGACGGGTGACCAAGCGGCGGTCAATGGCACGGTTGACCTTATTTTTTGTACGGAGGATTTCAGCGGCTTCGGCGGGGGTGATAACGACAACTTCAGAGTAAATGCGATTCATGATGTTTTTCCTTTATATTGTATATTGTGTTGTTTGAAAATCAGTAAATAACGCGAGCTTCTTCATATCCAGTAGGCCAAATGCCGGTAGAGCAGCATTCCCGATAGCGGAGCAATGCCTTTTCATTTGCAACTTCCGCTTGGTAAAGTCTATCTTCGCTGGGATACCACACTCCGCAGGCAAACGGAGCTTTCTTTTCTACGGCAATAAATCTGACTTTAACAGTTTCGCCAGTCACTTGCCGGATGACGGCCCGATAAAAAGCGAGTTGATGGATGTAATCATTGCAGTTACAGTCGTGTTCAAAATACTTTTGCTTATCACAGGTTTTGAGATCGACCAAACCATGTTCGGGGTTGAACCAATCCATCCGGATCTGACAGGGAACTCCACAGTATTCTGTTCGAACCACACCTTCGGCTACGCCCTCTTTCAAAAGGCTCATAGCTTCCTTATGCTTCAATACGCTGAGCTGCAATTTTGAGAGAAGAGCATATTCTTTTCCGGGGATAACCTCACGGTCCTGTGTGGCGGCCCATTCAGTAAATGCTTTGGTGTTTCTTCCATAGGATTCGCCTGTACGGGGATTTATGGGACCATCTGAAACCACATATTCCCGTTCAAACGCGTTACGGCCTTCGAGAAGCAGACTGTGAGTTGCCCGTCCAATTACAAATGCGGCTGTATCTTTGTCTTCGATTTCGCCGTCTACTTTCATGCGGTAGAGAGCCGGGGATTCCCGGAAGTCCGCCAGAAGATGGCTGGACATGAATTCTCCGCTGCGACTGCGGGCGTGGTATTCGTCCGCCGGTTCATGAGTGATGAAGTTGATGTTCATTGTTGATTTCCTTTCGTTTGGTGTCAGCACCCAGTACATATGCAAAAAATCTGAAATCGCTCACACTTTTTTGAAATTATTTTTTGAATCCACACTTGATGAACAAATTTCTCAAGGCAGAAATGTGGTATTTGTAGAGGGAGCCGATAGGAATATGAAGTTTCCGGGCAACAGCATTCATAGAATGTCCGTCCATCAACAGTTCGCAGATTTTTTTCTGGAGCGGAGGGAGAGTTTGAACGAGAGCATTGACCTCGTTAAGCAACATAAAGCGTTCAATATCGTCATGACTGTATGCGGCAAGTTCTTCATTGATCGGAGCAGTATTGACTCTTTCGGAAATACAGCGGTTTGAAAAATATCCCCTGCGTATTTCCTTCAATGCAGATTCAAGT
>JAZRSP010000533.1:0-4493 GCA_045651565.1 Victivallaceae bacterium
TACACTTTCAAAGAATAATGGAGATTTAAGTTGCTATCATTTCTATATTGCCTCTGTGTATGCAAGTTGTGCTAATCCCGTTCAACGTTGGTTCGATACCCATAAATTACTGGAACAATTGATTAATAGATGGCATTTTAATTTTTTTAGTACATCAGCCAATGATGAATTAAATGTTATTTCATTCTTCTTGCATGTTGGAATAGCTCTCGTTGATATTTTAGCTGCATCAGAGATAAAGTCTCACGTAAAAAACTATCAATCTGTTATTGATTGTATATGGGATGATTACAAAAATTTAATAATCTCTGTAGGGGATGCTTATTGGGCTGATTTTCATGTAACTGTCACATATCTTTATATCTTCATGTGTCGAATTATAGATTTTGAATCTGCAGAAAATTTGAATTGGTTGTATTCTAAATTAAGTGATTTACACGCTTTCCCTGGGTTGCAATTACAAATCTTATCCAATATGGAGCTAAATAATTTTGATCAGCATCATATAATTAGACAACACAAACTAATAAAACAAGAATTTTCCAATGCCATTTCCTCTTTACGGGAATATAGCCAATTGCTTTGTATGGATCAGCGAGTCAATCAATATGAATTTACTGACAGAGATATCAATGTGTATAATGCCTTTGTTGATAAACTAAATAAGATTTGAAACATAAAATGTTTTATAAAATCATACTTTGCGGATAGTTTTATAAAAAAAACTGGTATTAGATACCCAGTTTATATCTGTAATGTATAATCCCATTAATCTAGTCACTTATCATGCCCTATAACGACCCATTTTCTGACTTTATCGGCACCATCGCGAGAAAAAAGCAAATTCTTTTCACGCAATTGGACAATTTGCTTCTAAACGGCTCTGGTTGATAATGACAAGTTTTCTGTCATCAGCTTGATGGTGATATTGGAATCATCGGCAATCATCTTGAGAATTTTTGGGGATGTTTTCTCCGAACTTTTCTCCGAACTTTTGCCCCTGTTCCGGGGAGTAATTGTCATCCTGCGGGATTGATCACCAACTTGTCATATATCATTTTTTAAGTACGATCCAATAGCCTCTGGTACTGCCTGATCTTAAGATAATCTTGTAATCATCGCGCAATTTACCAATATGACGTCGGACAGTTTCGCGGCTGATATTTAACTCTTTTGCCAGTTGATCATATGTAATTTGAGGATTCCGGGAAATTAATACTAGCATTACTTTTAATGCATTAGGCAACTGATTAGACACATTATTGTTTTGATTAGACACATTTTCTGCCTTATCAGACAAATTATCCGGATTGTTGGCAATCGCACTGCGCAACTTGTCGGATTCCATGAGTTTGGCTTTTTTACTGTTCTGCTATTGTTGTTACAGTTTTGTCTCTCCCGGAGATAAATAATTTATTACAGGAGAATTGCTGACAGATTTGTTATTTTTCAGACTTACCCTGTTCGACAATAACCCATTTGCCACCGTTGTCGGGGCCGATACGCTGAATCACTGCAGCCGCTTGAAGATTAGCCAGATGCTTCTTTATGGCTCTGGAGCTTATACCTATTTCAGTAGCCATCTGATCTATCGTTATTTGCGGATTGTTTCGCAGTAATCCAATGATTTTCTGGGAACTTTTCTGGGAACTTTTCTGGGAACTTTTACCCTGTTCCGGCGAGTAGTTGTCATCCAGGGGGATGGTCAGTTTGAATACGTCTTCTTCATCAAATACCGGGTCTGCGCCTGAATACAGATGTACGTATTTATAGAGGTTGCGGACACCGGAACCCAGTTCATCAGCTCTGCCGATCTGGTTGAAGAACGAGGCTATTATCGGATTTTTTGCCACAGGACAGAGGTTCTGCAAAGTTATGATGCCGTGATTCAGTGCCTTGTTGGCGTTGTCGGTAAACATCTGATCTTTTTCTATGATGAACCGTGCCGGACGTCCGCTGGTGTGTTCCCGGTGGATCAGTACATTGCCGATCATCTCACGCAGGATCTTTTCACGCAGATTTATGCGGATGTCGTTCTCAAGAAAGAACTTTTTCGGCAAGTGCTTTATTCCGAACTCAATAAGCATTTCATAGCTTTCAATCAAGTTGGTCATCACAGTAATCCGGTCATCGTACCGGTCAACGTTCACTTTCCGCATAATGGCATCGGTTTTATAAGCGGGGAAGATGTTCTGTATCACCAAATCTTTGCCGAGCAGCAGCACCGCAGCGGCATTGAAGCCATCGGTATTATTCACATAGTCCCGGCTGATCAATTTGGCACTGCGTAACAACTCATCATCCGACATGGAAAGCCACGGATGTTCCGGATTTCTTGAAGCCGCCAGATTTCTGATTTTGGGCAGCAAGTCCAGACGCAAATCTTCTTTCTGAACATAAGGATATACCCGCCGTTCAGTGAAGATTCCCTGCTTGCGGATGTACATTTGAGCAATCTGTTCCGTACCGGTAACTTTTACATCAGCTTCATGAGCCCGGTCGTAGCAGATTCCCTTGAAACGGTGAACTTCGGAACTCTGCGGAACATGGATGTGAATAATCACCTTGTCCTGATAACTGATCGCCTCCGGGCAGAGATAAAAAGATGGATTCAGCAGATTGGAATCATTGGTAACATTGATGATATTGCGGATGATTTGTTCAACTGCATTTTCCGGGATGCCGACAACTTCTCCACTATCGGTTACCCCCAGAAGAATATCACCGCCCAGGCGATTCAGAAAAGAACAAACTGTTTCAAAAGTATCGTTCTTTGCCCCAGCCCCAGCACGCTTGAACTCAATGCAGGTAGTCTCACCGACTTTGAGAATATTTTCCAATGTTTTTATATCCATTTCTGCCTCCGGAATTATCATACAGTAATATAGCATAAAAACGTATTTTTTCAATCAGAGATTGAACCTTTTCTGAAAGTTCAACACAGCAATAACACTTTGAACTTGCGGAAGAAGCAACCAACAGCAAACAAGAACGGGGAGTATGGGGACATGGCTTTTATTACCCTATAGGAAACCTAATTATTCACTCTTTTTTTACAACAAAAATTAGGTTTCCTATAAGCAATAGGTAGAGTAGTCCCCATAGTCCCCACTTTGGGTTATTTGTTGTTTTGTTTTTGTTGTTCTGAAGCTGTTGTTTCTGCTGTTTTTGTCTCCCCGGGGAGACTTTGGAGGGGTGATTTTTGCTGCCTTTTTTGCATTTTTCAAATCCTGATTTTCGGCTAAGATTCTTCACTTTTAAGTAAGAAATGATAACCCAAAAATTCATTCACATGTTTTCACATTTTCAGGAGACATCTCTTTACTTGGAGGTAGGGACTTCCAAGTGTAAATTGAAATCAAATTCTTAAAAAACAGAAAAATGCAATTTCTTAAAAAAACTGATGAAAATATCATAGATTTTATACCTTTGGTATAACTTGTTATACCAACAATATCAGAAAACATCACATAACCTGTAAAAAAAAAGACCAGTGGAGAAATGCTCTCCACCGGGATGCAATGATAACTTTGCCGGGTGCATCATTTCCAGCAAAGTCCCGTGTGAGGGGCGGCATGGTGTTGCGAGTACCGTGGTCGTCAACTCCATAACGCAGGGCGGTGTCCGTCCAGTCCGAAGCAGCTTGTCAGCTGACGGTAGGAGGTATCCACTCTGCCGGGGGTGTACTTTTTGATTGTTTCAGTAAACGCATTGAGCAGAGAATACCTTGTCGGTTCAGAAAACTCTTCATGTCTGGGGTTCTTGAACTCTTTGAAGACCGGCACTATGTCGCTGCTGTTGATCGCTCCCAGCTCTGCGGCTCTGACAATGCGGCTGCGGGCTTCATCATCGTTCTTCAGATAGATGATCTTCAAATCTTCGCAGACCGTTTCCAAGATCAGAAACTCGTTTTCAAGTTCCGTCATCGCCACGTCCACCAGTTCAGTCAGCTCAATGCGTGAGGTATGTCGGCGTTTGATCACTGCCGTACCGCCAAAAGCAAGGTTGCTGCACACCGTCACGCTGATACCGGCAGAGAGTCCGACCGCAAAGCTCTTATCGTGACTGTTCCGCAAACCGATGCACCGTGACCAGTCGGTACAGTTGGTCTTATTGATCCGCATTACTCCGAACATTTTCTGACCTTCACGAGCGAGACCGAAGTTCTCATCGAGGATCTGCCAGTTGTGCGCCTTGACCACATCGGTTACGGCGTCGATAACTTCCATGTGGGGAACCGGCTTCCAGCTTTCAGTTCCTGCTGGGGTTTGCACCATAGCGATCTCATCACGGCTGACAAACTTTCCGTCGCACATCATCAATCCCATAATTATTTTCTCCTATTGATTTTTTGTATTTTTATGATATATTATTCAGTGTAGAAAGCGGAGGTAGCTATGAGTCCAACTAAAACCACACAAATAACATTGCCCAACGGCAAAACCGTTCCGGTTGTTTCTGTCGAATTTGCCAAAGAAACAGCTGAAGCCAAG
>JAZRSP010000534.1:0-1488 GCA_045651565.1 Victivallaceae bacterium
TTGTCTTCCTAAGACCGCTTGGCCTTCCGACTTATACGAAACAACACAACCGAGGAAATAATTTTGTATGTTGCCATTAGATTCGGTACGCTCAATAGAAAAATTCCACAGATCATCAAATAAAGTTGATATTTCATCATCTCCCCAAGAATATGGTCTTTGATATTCAGGAATGACGAAAGGTACCTCTTGACCACTGGACAGAAGTTCCAAAACAGTTTGCTCATTTACTTTCAGTGTTGTTGTTTCCACGGCTTTACCTCTCTATATTTTGTACCAGCCATAGCTAATCGCGGTACATATTATTTCTCTCCATCAAAGATTACATTTCAGCAAACGGGTTTCCGGAGAAGTTGCATCAAGTTTACAAACTAACCAAGGTAACTTTTGCAACTCTACCGGTGGCGGCTCTGTTGTTGTTATTATATACTGAAAACTTGAATTTTCTGCTACTATTTTTTCAAGTTCATATGCGTATAAAAAATATTGTTTGAAAATAGTTGCAGCCAAATCAGATACTCTGGGACCATCGTGTATTAGAAAACGCGGATGTCCCCCTCCACCGCCGATTGCAGATGCCAGGGCCGTAAGATCAAAACAAATATTTTTAACAGCATTGAGTGCCGCGCTTGATAACGATGAATTGTCATAGCTGCAATCCAATTCAATATCGCCGCCTGAAAAAGATATTTTTCCAACGATTTCACGTCCCAATACAAAACGGATTGTGTCATTATATATCTTCATCACATCGTATGCAGATCGCCGTTCTGATTCGCGAAGGGCAGCCAAATCTTCAGTACATTTTTTGTGTTCAACTAATGCTTCATCGAGCATCTCATTTAAGTTGTTTTGCTCTTGCAAATCCTGTTGGTAACGATGGATAGCCTCAAGAACACTTCCGATTCGAGCTGCTCTGGAATTGCGTTGCTGATTTACTTTTAACTCAAAATCAGTTAAAACTTTTTCTGCATTATCAAATTGTTTTTTCAAAACTGCCAGTTCTTGTCTTTCCCGCTTAAGGAATGACTGGAATGCTTGAATAATGATTCTTTTTTGCTCCAACAGCGCATTTGCGCCCTGATTCAAGTTATTATGGGATGCCTGATCCTTAAAATCAGTATAACGCCATGCCAGTTGGCAACGCTCTTTAAATGCAACATCAAGAGGCGCACAGCAATATTTTCGCGTCGGATGTGCTTGGGCAGCAATTTGAATTTCATCCAACTCTTCATCGGTAAATTCGCAATTTTCAGATTTTTTTTCTAACTCACGCAATTCTTGTTGATGCTGTTTGCAGGTCCGCAAAGACTGATTGTAACTATCTGCTTGAGCGTAATATTGATTGAGCAAATCATCGCGATTTTTCCGCAATTCATTCAGCTTTGCTTCGTCTTCAAAGTCAAGGGTATTTGATACAAGCAATTCTTGGTTTCGTTTAATGGTTTCGGATAAATAGATTTCTTCCAAATCCGTTGCTGGAGCATG
>JAZRSP010000535.1:0-2413 GCA_045651565.1 Victivallaceae bacterium
AAAACAAAAAAAGGAACAAAAAAATTAAAAAAAATTATTATTTTGCTATTGCTTTTTTATTTTTTTGTGCTATAATATTACTGTAATTTCAAGGAATTGGTCTTTGATTTACATTTTATTTTTACAAATAACTGTCTTCGATGACAAATAATTAAAATTTTAACATTAAACATCTAATAAAAAAGGAGTGAAAATGAAGAAATTTAATGTTTTAACTTTGCTTTTATTTGCAACTGCATTGTGTTCACCGCTTGCGGTCTATGCCGACACAAAAGTACAGGATGATGGCGATCGCAAAATGTGTTGGGCTCACGTTGTTCGTTGGGGATTTTTCCAAAAAACCTATGACAATGCCGGTTCAGTTCAGGATATGGCGAATCAAGCACTTGACAGAACTCTTTTGGGCGAACTCACACACGAGAGAGATGCCTTTTGGGGAAATGCCAAAGCTCAGATTGATTCGGCTCGTAAATATGGAATTGACGGTTTCTGCATCAATATGGTTGACCCAAAATCTTATATGAGTGGAATGGGGCAGTTCCTGAATGCGGCAGAAGGTACAGATTTCAAAATTGCACTTTGTATAGATAACTATGTAAATCGTCCGGCTGATTACTGTATTACCCATATTGGTAATTTCCTTCGCAAATATTATAATCATCCAAATCAAGCAAGAATTGACGGTAAACCGGTTGTTTTTATCTACAATGCGGGTATGAATATGGAAAATTGGGCAAAAGTTGTTCAGGCTTTGAAAGAACAGAATTTGGAAGCGTACTATATTCACCGTGCCTCTTTTGAATGGCAGGAAGCGGTATCGCAAGAAAATTTGGCGGCATCACTTGCGGTTAATAATGGTCTTTACGATTTTGGTTGCTGCGGATTTTCTCGCGAACAGATGAAATCACGCACCAAGGCTTTGGTAACTGGTATAAATAATTACCATAAAGATGGAATTTTGTGTGCAAGCGTGGTTCCGGGTTATATCGGTCGTGCGGTTGGTAATTATCGCCCGTTCCTCGGAAGTAAATCATTTATCGACGGCTGGGAAGCAATTTTAGCTAATCCGCGAGTCAATTGGGTTTGCATTACAACTTGGAATGACTATACCGAAACTACTCACATTGAACCATCAGTGGTCAATCGTGACTCTTTGACTATATTGAATCAGGAATATATTCGTAAATGGAAAAAATTACCATATCCAAGCCGTCCTGCACAGCCGATTATCTCATATCATGAAGAAGTTGTTGCCGGTAACGACTGGATAGTTGAAGTATTGAGTTTCCCTTATGATTGCGGTGAGTATGTAGTTGATATTGAAATTATCGATACTACCGATAATAAACCAATTAAAAAATTTGTTGTGCAGCTTCCAAAGGACAAAATTAGCGCACAACAATTCCGCTTAACTCATAGAGAAATGAGAACTGGAACAGTGTTCAAAGTAATTGCTAAAACTATTAACAAGGCTGATAATCAACTTGGTACTTTCACTAAAACAGACGGTTTCGTGCAGCTTTATTCATTCGTCCGTCGTTTTGAATACGCAGAAAATCAGCGTACTATTAGATTGCCATTGAATATGATTTTGCCACTTAATATGACTCTGGCAATTGCTGATGATAAGTTGAATGGTAATTTAAATATGTGGGTAGGCGGTGGTAAAATTGAGTTGCTCCGAAATGGTTATCCCGTTGAAGAACGCACTTTTCAACACAATGGCAAACCGGTTTGCAAAATGACTTTTGATATGCCCAAATATGGCAGAACTTCTCATGATGTTTACATGCTTCGCTATACCGATGTTTCTGGCTGCATGGCTTTCTCTAATCCTGTAAGTTATTCTGCGGATGGTGCAGATAAAATTGTTGACCAAAAAGTTATTGTTACTTATTCTGCATTTGATGAAGATTGGCCATTGTGGCCTACTCGCAAACAGGCTCAATTAGTGACAATGAAGACTACTGAAAACATGATTTACAAGCTTTGTTATAACTTTAATGAGGGTAATGGCAAAATCGCTCGTTCTTCAACTGCTTGGCAGATTCCACTTTTGATTGGCGAACCAGGTCGTGGATTCAAAGTAACTCCGAAAGTTAAACCTGAATGGGTTGACTCCACATGGGTTGATGGAAGTAATCGCAAAGTTTTACAGTTCTTCGGACAATCTGTTGCAACTTTGCCGGTTAGATCTATGCCGACTGGAATTTTCACTATCGAAGCACTGATTTCAGCAAATCAACCAAGTGCCCCCGCAGTGCTTTTCGGCGAACAAAAGCCATTTGCCGTGTATGTGTTGCCTGATGGAAAGCTCAAGGTTGATTACTTAGTTCCTTATGGAAATTCGAGTTTGGAATCAACTAAAGCAATCGAGTTTAATAAGTGGACTCATGTCGCAGTAGTAAATTCT
>JAZRSP010000536.1:0-1474 GCA_045651565.1 Victivallaceae bacterium
TTGCGGAAGTACCAGGAGTGTTCGGCAAAGAGGTCGTTGCTGACGGTGAAGCCCATTGCCCGGAGATATTTGATCGCAAAGACTGCCGTGGTTCTGGTGTTGCCCTCTCGGAATGGGTGAACCTGCCAGATACCGGAAATAAACTTGGCAAAGTGCCTGATCATCTCTGCGTGATCGAGGTTCTTGTAGCTGAACTCTTTTTCTATATCGAAATCGTGTTGCAAAGCCCGTTTGATTTCAGAGAAACTCACATAGAGGACAGATTCACCATGCAGTACCCACTCTTTCTTGGAAATGTTGCAGTCGCGGAAAGTTCCTGCGAACTTGAAGACGCCTTCAAAAACACGCCCGTGGATGGCTGCCAAGCCGGAGGGGGAGAAGGAGAAAGTCTGTTCGTTGAGCAGCTTGGTTATGTTAGCTGAAACCTTGTCAGCTTCCTCACTTCTGGCGGCATCATCGGAGCGGTCAGACTTGGTATTGTAATAAGAATCCAGCAAGGAACGGACTTCATCAATGGTGATATCGCCGTCAATGTGGCGTTTGGCAGTTTCCAGAAGATAAGCAGAAGGAGCCAAACCATCGACCTCCTGAAGTCCGATAGCTGTCTTCCAAGCCTGAGCCTTATCCCGCTTCCCAGGCTCGCTCTGCAGCAGATATTGATCAAATCCGTCGTATTTCATATAGTTTCATCCTGTAAATCACTTTTTCTTTGTTTCGCTCCAGCTCCGTCCAAAGAGGCAAGATTGTCCCGACGACAAACGCAATACAGTGTTTTCTTCCAAACAATTTTGAGCCTGCAAATTATGATAGGAGTCAGCTTTATCCATTGCAATAAAAATTTGCTTTTCCTGGAACTCTGTATAAAGTTCCAAGAGTTTGACAATAGGCTCATCACCAATATTTTTAAAGATTACAGAATCATGCACTAGAGCTGGCAAATTAGTCAAACTTAAAATGCTTAAGTCAAAAATAACCAAGCTCTTATAGGATGTCCCTGTTCCTGAATCATTTATGGTTTTAAAATCATACTCCGTGCTTGTTAATCTCAAAATAGGGGATTCTTTTGAACCATTGTAAATATAATTATTGTATTTCAGCATTTGAGCATTGATTTTCGCTTCAATTTCATCGAGTACTATTTTTGAAAGATCATCATGCCGCTTTTTATATTCCACAACATCTTTTTTCAGTTGTGATAACCTGTCATAGTTCGCAAGTTGAGTGTTTATTTTATCTATTTGCTGTTCTTTTGCCGCGTATTCTCGTAACATTTTTTTTGATATGCCTGTCGGTATATCAAAATCTTTTAATTCTTCCTCCACTTGCGATATTGCCTTTGTTACAGCTTCTTGTTCTTCAAGAGCAAGTTTCAGTTCTTCCGTCAATTCTTCCTTTAATATTTCTGATAACTTTTTATGAAACTGTTCAATCTCTTCTATTTTGCGAAGGTTGATATTATTGAAAAACTTTTCAA
>JAZRSP010000537.1:0-1694 GCA_045651565.1 Victivallaceae bacterium
AGTTTGGCTTCGGTTAAAGTTATTTTGGCGTGCTAAATATTTGTCTATGGGGTATATCTTCACCACGGTGGCATGCATACCACCGTAAAAAAATAACAAGGAGATTTGAGTGGCGTCGAAAATCTCCGTTAGTTGGCGAAACCGTGGCAAAAGATAAAAGCATCATTCCGCAAAAAAGCGGGATGATGTCTTTTAATATTTTGCCACATTCCAAACACCAAACCGCTTACTACCTACCCACTTACAAGTACCCCAGTCCAGCACCAGTGCTGGTTGCAGGGGTTTGGGGAGCGCAAACAGCTCCCCAAAAAAAGCGGCGTTAAGTTTCCCCTTATAAAAATAAAAAATCGGCTGGGAGCCGATTGAGGAATGCTGGTTAATTAGAGATTATTTATGAGTAAGGGTACTCTCGATTTGCATAATAACACGGCGGGTGTTTTCTGAAGACTCGCACATTTCCGGGACTTTTTGCATAGCATTGAGGATGGTTGCGTGAGTTTTGCCGAAAGCTGAACCGATTTCAGCCAATGACAAAGTGGTATGTTTTCTACTTAAATACATAGCAATCAATCTTGCTTCTGCAATATTTTTCGGGCGTTTGTTGCCCAAAATATCATTAAGTTTGAGTCCAAAAGTTTGCGCAACGGTTCTCTGGATTTCATCAATTGAAACCGATTTGGAACTTGCTTCTTTATTCAAAGTTTGCTGGAGCAATTTTTCCACATCCTGCACTGAAATATTGTCGCTCTTTTTGAGTGTACAATATGCAACTACACGCAAAAATGCACCCTTTAAGCGACGGACATTGGCAGAGATATTCTGCGCAATAAATTCCAAGATAGTATTTGAAATTCTGTATGGACTTTTTTGATGGTCACGCATCTGCATCAAAATTGCCAAGCGAGCTTCGTATCCCGGTGGTAGAACTTCAACCATTAAGCCCGATTCAAAGCGGCTGATCAAACGGGCTTCCAACCCCTCAATTTCAACCGGTTGTTTGTCGGAGGTCAAAATAATCTGGCGTCTATTTGCCTGCAAAGTATTGAACATATTGAAGAACTCTTCCTGCATGCCTTTTTTATTGCTTAACAAGTGTACATCGTCAATCAAAAGAATATCGACATCACGCACAGATCTACGGAAAGCGTACATATCTTTTTTCTGCTGCAAGATCGAGATAAAGTCATTAAGCAACTCTTCACATGAAGCATAGCGAACACGGATGTTTTTCGCAATTGCTTCGTTTGCAACTGCCTGCAAAAGGTGGGTTTTTCCTGTACCGGTTGAACCGTAAATATATAAGGGATTGTAGTACATTCCCGGATTTGACGCAACAATTTTGGCTGCTTCAAAGGCGGCACGATTATCTTCACTTACCACAAAGTTGGCAAAGTTATGATTTGATTGAATCGGCTGTTGACTTAAACGGCGATTTTTCTCAATAATTTCTTCGCTTTCTGTTAAAGGAATGGGAGCAAGTTCCGGAGTTTTGGCAACGGCTTTCGGCTCTTCGACTTCCGGAGTTTCTTCGGCACTGACCACATCGACGAAGTCAAAGGTTAATTGCTCGATTGTACTCTGTTTGCTTTTTTTGTTTTTCTTTACCTTGGGAACTTCGTAACCATCGACACAACGGAACTGTTCCGGAAAACCGCACTCTCTAAATGCTTCAGACAAGATGCCGCCGAAAGAAT
>JAZRSP010000538.1:0-1713 GCA_045651565.1 Victivallaceae bacterium
GGGCGGATAAAGCGGAAATTCCATTCGTCAATTTTATCCGCTACATCGTTGCGGAATTTTTCAACGAAAGTATTTGAGGAAATTTCATTTTCATACCGTTTATAAAATGGGTATCCAATAAAAATTCCAAGCAAAACTATGATAATTAAAAGCAAAGTCAAGCAGCCGAGGCAACTGGATTTGCCTTTGCCGTCTTTTTCTTTCTCTTTTTTTTTCTCTTTTTCTTTTGCCATTTTATCTGAATCCTTCCGGCTTGATGATGATTTCGTCTACCACAAATTGCCATTTCAGTGTCGGAGTTTTGTAGTTTGTCGGTTTGCCGTAAAGCGGAGTAAAGTTGCCAAAACGGTCAAAATAGAAAATATAGAATGTATGTTTTTTTGACATGCCGACAAATAATTTTGCATTTTCATCGCCAACATCATCTTTTTTGGGGCGGGCGATTAAAATTGTTTCGCCGGGGCAGGGGTTCTCCAGAAGTTCATTGGTTGCTTTCAAAGCGATAACTTTTCGGTCTGAATTGTAACTGTAAGTTTCTGCAGTACTTGACATGACGATTGCATCGAAGTTGATATTGTCGTTGTGATTGGTAAAATCTTCAATATCAAACATCGGAATCAGGTCATCTTTCATAAAAGGTGTTTCGTAACTGTCGCTCAATGTGCAGTTCAGCAAATCATCATCGTCGTCGGCACCTAAAATTGTATGGTGACAGTTTTCGGCTTTTTTGATTAACTCATGGAGTTTGTATTCGTAGGTGTCTGCTAAAATTGCCAGTTCGTCAAAGTCTAAAATTACATCATAATCTTCTTCTATGCTTTTCAATTTGACACGCTTAATTTTGGTCATTTTGGCTAATTCGGCGATGGTACAGCCTTTGGTTTTGCGAAGTTGGAGCATGAGTTTATTAAAAGGTGAACTCAATGCCGAACCGTTACGCATTTTGAAAAGCAATGATTTAAGGTCATAATATTCCTCTTCGGTAAGTTTTAGAGCCTTGGCTATAATTGCAAGCTGTTCCGGCTTGAAAAGAATATAGCAGTCAATCATTTGACAGATTGCTGACGGAGTCAAGTTAAGCAAAGTTGCCAAATTTGTTTGCGGTAAATGGCTTCGTTTGAGGTAATCTCTGACTTTGGCGGCAAACTCTTTTTTCATGCCGGTCATGTTTTCGGTGTTGATAATTTTCATATTCGCTCCTATTTGATATTTAAATTTTTTGTAAACTCTATAATTTTGCGATATTCAAGGTTTCCGCCAAAAATATCTAAAGCAGAACCGATTGTAAAATCGATTTTTTCCTTGCCGTTTTCGTAGATAAACTGAATGTCTTCCAATGAAGTAATTCCTCCGGCATAGACGGCACTTATCGGAGAGATGTCGCTGATTAAGTTAATCAATTCGCAGTCAATTCCCGCTTTTTTGCCCTCGACATCAACGGCATGAATCAAAAATTCATCGGCGAATTTTGATAATTCAAGCAAGTTTTCTGCAGTCAATTTAAAGTTGGTAAATTTAGTCCAGCGGTCAGTAACAATGTAATAAAAACCGTCTGTTTTTTTGCGGCAACTTACATCGAGAACAATATTTTCTTTGCCGTAATTACGGAGTAAATTATCCAGATTTTTTTCCTGAATCTGACCGTCGGCAAAGGCGTATGAGGTAAAAATCAAGTGACTTGCGCCTTTGTTGAGAAAAATTTCACCATTTTGC
>JAZRSP010000539.1:0-3408 GCA_045651565.1 Victivallaceae bacterium
AGCGGCGAAGAGCATTCAATTAACGTAACGCCCCGTGTTATCGTTACATTCAGCAAAGAAAATGGAATTGCAAAGTCAATCTTCTTGTGATAAATTGAAAATAAGAGAACAGGAGAACTTATGCAAAAACAAAAATCAACACCGCCCTGGCGAAGCAAATTAACGCCATTTCAGGATGAGATTCTGACCGCATGGTATCAGGAACGGGCAACCTTAAAAACAATTCAGAGCCGTCTGGAAGAATATGGAATAACCATAACCTTATCCGGTATCTCCCGTTTCATCCGCTGCCGTAAGAATTCAACTGATCCCCACCAACCGCCACCGCCGATCAAATCAGCCGCGCCCCCCAAAGATCCGCTCGCCGAACTCACAGAAAAATCGGTAGCTGAACTGGAAACCGAATGGATGGAGGAGCAAAGAAAGAATAAATAGAGAAAAAAACAGTTTTTTAACATACGTGTTTGACTTTTAACCATATATGAGTTAAATCGCAAAAAGACGGTTATGAAATTGAAATGATTTTTTATGTCATAAATAACATTTAATTTTTTTATTTTGCTTATTGAATATAAAAATGTAAGACATAGTAATCAATTTTTGGAATACCATTTTTCAATATTGGGAAGAGGCTTTTTTGAATAAAATCGTTGTATTGCGTAGAATGGCGTGTGAATTTATTGTAATATGTGCTATTTTATGCTATGTAGGATTTTTGTATACAAAATACTGATAAAAAGAAAGAGGCTTTGGTATGAATGACCGTTGGCTGTCCATGAAAGAGATATGCATCTATTTGGGTGTAAGTCATGATACTGTCTCGCGCTGGATTGCAAAAGGTATGCCCGCAGTAAAAATGGGTAAATGCTGGAAATTTAAGCAGTTACTTGTTGATGAATGGATTATTGCCAATGTGGCAAAACATAAACAGGCTTCTAAAGGTTAAAATATGGAGACATCAACAATAAAACCGGTCAAGCAAATTTATGCTGTAGATCTTTTTTGTGGTGCAGGTGGTCTTACCCGAGGATTACTTGATGCCGGGATAAAAGTTCGTGCAGGTATTGACATTGACCCATTTTGCGAATACCCTTATGAGTATAATAATGACGCAAAGTTTCTGAAAAAGTCTGTTACAGATTTAAAACCCGATGAAATAAAAGTTTTTTATCGTAAAAACACCCTTAAGTTGCTTGCCGGATGTGCTCCGTGTCAAACTTTTTCCACATACAATCTCAAAGCCAGAAGTAAAGAAGAAAAGGATAAAAAATGGTTTTTGCTTCTTGAATTTGCTCGATTGGTCAAGGAAATACAACCCGAGCTGGTTACGATGGAAAATGTTCCGGGATTAGAAACTCAAGATGTTTTTCAGGAATTTTTAACAACTCTTCAAAGTCACGGTTATAATGTTAGCTATCAAGTCGTAGCGTGTGAGGAATATGGAATTCCACAGCATCGCCGAAGATTGGTATTGCTGGCATCCAAACTGGGAGAAATAAAATTGTTGTCTCCTCAAGAGTTTGGGGCAACTGCGATGACTGTTCGGGAGGCATTTAAAGGTCTTCCTGCGTTAAAGCATGGTGAACAGTGTGTTTCTGACCCTTTGCACCAGAGTTCCAAACTTTCGGATAGAAATTTGCGGAGAATTCAGGCTTCAAAGCCGGGAGGAACATGGCGAGATTGGCCGAAAGAGTTAGTTGCGAAATGCCATTTAAAAGATAGTGGCAATACTTATGGCAGCGTATATGGCAGAATGGAATGGGATAAACCCGCTCCGACTATGACAACACAGTTTTTTGGATTTGGCAATGGGCGTTTTGGCCATCCGGAAGAAGATCGAGCGATATCCCTGCGCGAAGGGGCTATAATTCAAAGTTTCCCCAGAGACTATCAATTTTCCAAGCCGGAAGAAGCTGTATGCCAGAGAAATATTGGTCGACTTATAGGTAATGCTGTTCCGGTAAAACTTGGAGAAGTGATCGGTAAAAGTTTAGTTGCTCATGTCAACGAAATGTTCAAAAAAGACAGGAAAAACAGCTGATGAAATCTATCACCGACAATACAGATGTTTTCCAACAAATACCTGAACCAGGACAACTTGTTGAAGTAAGACGCCGCCAATGGGTCGTTACGCAAGTTGATTCCAGCGGAGCTTTCCGTAAATTGGATCAGATTGAACATTTGGTAACACTGGAATCAATAGATGAAGATTCCAGCGGAGAAGAGCTGCAGGTTATTTGGCAGCTTGAAGTCGGTGCAAAAATTTTGGAAAAAGCCGGATTGCCGAATATAACCGGTTATGATCCAAATTACAAACTTGATGCTTTTTTGGATGCTGTCCGTTGGGGAGCGGCATCTAATGCTGACCGCAAATTTTTACAGGCTCCCTTTCGCAGTGGTATCACAATTGAAGATTACCAGCTTGATCCCTTGGTACGTGCCATTGATATGGCAAGGGTAAATCTGCTGATTGCAGACGATGTCGGTTTGGGTAAAACCATCGAAGCGGGATTGGTTATTCAAGAATTATTGATTCGCCACCGGGCAAGAACGGTATTGGTGGTTTGTCCAGCAAGTCTTCAGGTTAAGTGGCAGATGGAGATGCAGGAAAAATTCGGTTTGGAATTTCGCATCGTAGATACCGAATATGTTCGTATGCTCCGGCGTGAACGTGGATTGCAGACCAATCCGTGGACATCCTATCCCCGTTTGATCACATCTATGGACTGGATCAAAAGTGGCGAAGGATTGCGTTTGTTGAAAGATATTTTGCCACCGCAAATTACTTATCCGAGAAAATTCGATATTTTGGTTGTTGATGAAGCACACAATGTTGCACCGGCGGCTGCGGCAGCCTACTCATTACCCAGTCAAAGAACTCAAGTTATACAACGTCTGACACCTCATTTTACACATCACTTATTTTTGACAGCAACTCCGCACAATGGTTATCAGGAATCATTTACCTCTCTGCTTGAATTACTGGATGATCAGCGATTTGCCAAAACTGTTATGCCCAATGAACAGCAGCTTCAACAGGTAATGATCAGACGGTTGAAAAACAGTATTGTTGATGCCAATGGTAACCCGGTATTTCCAAAACGGGAACTGAAATGTCTGGAAATTGATTATACCCCGGAGGAAGAGGAAGTACATCAGTTGTTGCGTGAATTTACCGAATCCCGAATGCGTTCTGTAGCTGATTCGCGCTTTGCCTATGGCACAAAATTTGTACACATTCTTTTGAAAAAGCGTTTGTTCTCCTCTCCTGCTGCCTTTGCAAAGACATTGGCGAAGCATCAGGAAACACTTATGGGTAAGCGCAAAGAGCGGAAAACGGATCACTTTGATAACCGTATTCTTCACAGGGCAATTATGAAGGCGGAAGAAGAAGTTGCCAATGAAACG
>JAZRSP010000540.1:0-3354 GCA_045651565.1 Victivallaceae bacterium
ATTCTGTCCTCGCCGATGACAAAGAAGCCAAAACTCCCGAAGGCCCGAACGAAGCAACTCTCGTCGAACTTGCAGACGGTACTATTTTTGGGGCATGGCGTGACGGCAGTAACTTAAAATATGCTTTCAGCCAAGACAAAGGCAAAACTTGGGGCGAAACTTTTGTCCATGACGGTTTCCCGATGGCATGTTCTCCGCATGCAATTTTGACTTCAGATAATGTTCTTTTGCTGGTTTCAGGACGCCCGAACCTTTACCTTTTGGCTGACTTCACCGGCACCGGAAAACATTTCAAACAACACATGATTTACGAAGGAAGCACATCAAGTTACGGTTCATTAATTGATATGGGAAATGGCGAAATCCTACTTTTCCACGACGAGAGCGACTTCGGAGCATGGCGCAATGACGGCCCATTTTGTAGAATTTTTGCAGATCGCTACAAAGTTGTAAAAGATCCGTCAATCAAAACCGCATCGATCGACCCAAGAAGCAAAGGTTTTGACCAATTCTATTCTCCGGCAATTGAAAAATCTCCCGAAGAAACTGACCTTTTTGTCGGCTGGAACTACCAGCAGAATAAAAATGTGAAAAACCGTATTGCATTTGCTGAAGTAGTAAAAATTGCTGAACGCCCCTACCCGGTTTTAAGAATTACCAATCACGGTGACGGGAATATCGTTCCCTCTTCTCAATGGGCATTATTCCGTAGCAAACCTCTTCCCAAAAATACTGATAAACTTGAACTTGAAGTCGAATTCCGTATTCAGGAACCGCATTTGACTTCACCGCAGTTCTATGTATGCGTAACTTTGCCGGACACAGACAACAACTGCACCCGTCAGGCTTCTTTCACAGTAAGCACCAAAGAAACCGTATTCTGTAATCAAATCAGAACTCCGGGAGAGTACTCTGTCGGTTTCCACGCTTTCGTTATGAAGCTTGACAAAAAATCCAACAAGGCTTACCTCTATCACAAAGATAACGACAAAAACCTGAAAAAACTTGCAGAATTCGAATTGATTAAAAAGCCGGCAAACATCGAAACTCTCGTTCTTTTCGGAGACGGAGCAACTGCAACTTTCGGTCAGGTAGATTTAAGCTACATCGGCTGGAAATATTAATAATTCAAAAGGCGGAATATGAAAATTTTTAAATATTCAGCATTATTGATTTTTGTACTGTTTGTAAGTTCTTGTCAATGCAGAATATGTTCCAACAAAGAATTTCAAACTCACTGTTGGGAAAAACTTCTGATTGAAGAACTCGACAACGACTCTCCATGGGTACAAATTCATGCCGCTGAATATTTAATGGATCTCAATTTGGGAATTGATGCAGTCAAAGCAAATTTTCTCAAACATGACAAAGAATATTCTGCCAAAGAATTTTTGCGCAACGGTCATAACCGTATTCTGGTAAGACTTGATGAAAATGCTCAAATTCGATTGCAGACAATTCACAATCTAGCATTCAAGCTTGATGTTCCTGACAAATTATCTGCAACCGAAACTCTGGGCAAACTCCATTACAAGGCACTCGGCGATGATTTAACTTATTTAAAAAATCTTCGCAATAACTCCGAAGCAGATGAATTGCTCCGATACATGTCCGCTTGGATTATCGACGACACCCCGGAACAGCGTGAAAAATTTTTGTGCAGCGGTCTAAATGAAAACACCGCTAATCCCCGAACTCCGACAATTTGTGTTTGGGGGTTATACTACATAAAAGAACTTAAAAATCCGGAAACTTTTGAAGTATTGCAAAAAACACTCTTCAATAAAAATCTTCCGGAAGAAGCCAGACTTTTATCCGGTGAACTGCTCTTGAAATATGGCAAAATCAAATTTGATCAAGTAGCCATAGTCAAGCAGGAAATTGACCAACTCCCAAAACACGATCTCTCTTGGCTTTATGAACAAGCTTGGTGTCAAATTTTATTATATGCCGATGATTCAACTGCCCAAAATGAGTTGTCTGAATATCTCAATTCCGATAATCCTGAATTAAGAATTGTTGCGGCTTGGATTCTACTGAAAAAATTCTCGCCTGACTTTTAAAAAAAATCTATTACTTCAAAAGAAAAAAAATGGAGCGAACTTATGTCGCTCCATTTTTTTTGAAAAACTTTTATTATTCGTCGTCTTTGACAGTTGACTGATAAGACTTAATCAATTCAGCAGCCAAGTTTGACGGCAAAGGTTCGTAACGGGCAAATTCCACAGAGAATGAGCCTCTGCCCTGGGTCATACTGCGCAACTCAGTAGCGTATTTACTCAACTCTGATTGCGGAACTTCCGCATTAATAACCTGGACACCCTCTTCGGCATCCATACCGATAATGCGTCCGCGCTTATGATTCAAATCGCCTGAAATATCCCCCATATATTCAGCAGGGATATAAATTTTGACCGCCATAATCGGTTCAAGCACGATCGGGTGAGCCTTGCTCATAGCCTCTTTGAATGCCATGCGTGAAGCAATCTTAAATGCCATTTCGTTAGAGTCAACGCTATGATACTTGCCGTCATAGACGGTAACTTTTACATTCTCGACCTTGCAGCCGACCAACGGACCATTATTAAGCATTTCGACAACGCCTTTCTCGACTGCCGGGATAAAGTTTTTGGGAATATTTCCGCCGACAACCTCATTGGCAAATTCAAAACCGCCCTGGGTTGTAGCAATTCTCAAATGAACTTCAGCAAACTGACCGGCACCGCCGGTTTGTTTTTTGTGGCGATACATCGCATCACCGCAACCGGTAATAGTTTCTCGGTAAGCGATTTTGGGAGTTTCGGTTTCGACATCGACTTTATAAAGCTCTTTTAACCGCTTAATTGCCAAATTCAAGTGCTGGTCGCCCATACCTGAAAGCAAAAGTTCATGAGTTTCCTCGTCACGATGAAGTTTCAAAGTCGGGTCGCATTCCACAATCTTGTGAAGTGCATTATTAAGTTTATCATCATCGCCGCTCTTGGCTGCCTTGATAGCGTAAGACATAACCGGAGTATTGTAATCAATCCCCTTGATAAGCGGAGTTGCAACATTAGTTGAGAGAGTATTGCCGATGTGGGTATTTTTAAGCTTGGCAATTGCGCACAAAGTTCCGGGGCCGACTTCGGCAACCGGGGTGGTGTTTTTGCCATTAACCAGCAGGATTTGACCGACATGTTCTTTGGTATTGGTTGAAATATTGTAGATATCTGAATCAGACTTAAAAGTACCGGAGTATTGTAATCAATCCCCTTGATAAGCGGAGTTGCAACATTAGTTGAGAGAGTATTGCCGATGTGGGTATTTTTAAGCTTGGCAATTGCGCACAAAGTTCCGGGGCCGACTTCGGCAACC
>JAZRSP010000541.1:0-4398 GCA_045651565.1 Victivallaceae bacterium
ATGCCTACAATGCCAACCCTGCCAGTATGCGGGCGACATTGGCGAATTTGAGTGATATTGCCGAAGATAAAAAAGTGATTTTAATTCTCGGTGATATGCTGGAGCTTGGCGAAAATGCCGTCGCTCAACATGCAGAAATTCTCCGATTTGCACTTGAAAAATTCCCGACAAGCAAAATTTTGGCAGTCGGTTCATTGATGAAAGAAGCTGGAGAAACTTGGGGCGAAAAAAATATTGTTTTCGTGGAAAAATCGACAGATGCGGCACAAATTCTGCCGAATTTTGTTGATGAAAATACTCTGGTTTTCCTGAAAGGTTCTCGCGGTATAAAACTTGAAAATGCTATTCCTTTGGAGGCACGATGAGTTTTCCTTTGTCAGAATTTTTAGATTTTATACCGGAATCGCTGATTTTGGATAGCGTAAATCCAAGTCCGCTTTTTCTTGAAAATATCAGCAGTAACTCTCGAAATATCGCAGAAAAATCACTTTTTATTGCCGTCAAAGGCGTAAATGTGGACGGTGATAGTTTCATTGACGAGGTGATTGAAAAGGGCGCAGTTGCTATTTTTACTGAAAGTGATTTGGATTTTTGGCACAAAAAGTATCCGGAGATTGTCTTTTTTCAGACAAGTAACTGCCGCTTGGTGAATAGTTTGGCTTGTCAATTTATGGCAGGCGTATTGAGCCGTATGAATTTTCATTTGAACTTGATCGGAGTTACCGGGACTAATGGCAAGACGACTTCGGCTTATCTTTTTTATCAAATACTGCAAAAATTTAATGAAAAATGCGGTCTTCTCTCGACAATAACCTATTTTGACGGTAAAAATTTCAGTGAGTCATCGCATACAACTCCGCCGCCGGAGAAGCTTTTTCCGCTTTTAACTCAATGCGAAGTTAATGGCTGCAACTTCGTGCCGATGGAAATTTCCAGTCATTCGCTGGCGCAATTCCGCTTGGGAAAATTGAAGTTCAAAATCGCAATTTTTACCAATTTGACGGGCGAACATTTGGATTTTCACAAAGATATGGAGAATTATTACCAAACTAAAAAATCTCTCTTTATCAATCATGCGGAAAATGCAATTATTAATACCGATAGTGTTTATGGTGTGAGGTTGGCTTCGGAATTGAGAAGCGAAACTGATATAAAGGTGGTAACATTCGGCACTGAAAATAATTGCGATTATCAACTTAAAATTACTGCTGATTCAAATAAGTCGGAGTTTACTTTGAATCAAGTGGGATTTGAGTCGAATTTGCTTGGTAGATACAATATCTATAATCTGGTCGGAGTGATTGTCAGTTTGGCAGTACTTGGTTATGATTTGAAAATTTTGAGTTTCGTGGTCAAAAATAGTGAATTCAGCGTTCCCGGCAGATTGGAATTGATTACTTTGAAAAACGGCGTGAAAGTTTTTATCGATTACGCCCACACTGATGATGCTTTGAAAAATGTTTTAACCAATTTGCAAGAGTTGCCGCATGAGCAATTAATTGTAGTTTTCGGCTGCGGCGGTGATCGTGATAAATTTAAACGCGCTCGGATGGGGGAGGTCGCAACAACTTATGCGGATTATGCAATTATTACTTCCGATAACCCCAGAAGCGAAGACCCATTTGCTATCATCGAGGAGATCAAAAAAGGGATTAAGCCCGGCAGAAAATTCGAAATTATCGAAAATCGTGCCGATGCAATCAAAAAATCATTAGAAATAAGCAAAAATGGTGATATAGTACTTATAGCAGGCAAAGGACATGAAACCTATCATGAAATTAATGGACAGAAGTCCTATTTTTCTGATAGTCAAGAAGTTAGAAAGTTTGAGGACGAAAAATGAAAAAATATTTCTTATTGGCGGCACTGATGTTGGTGCTTTGCGGATGTGAGTCTTGGTATAACAAGCGCAATTTGACTTGGACAGTCAGACCTTGGGATGCAAGTTATTATTCTTATATGGAATTGTCCGGGGCGGTAAAGAGTTTCAGAACTTCTTTGGATAGCTGCAGAGAGCAATGCGTAACTGTGATTAATGGCGAAAATACCAATGCGACGGTAAAGCAGGCAAGTGTGCTTTTGTTGCAAAGGATCTCATATTTGAATTTGCTTTTGGAGTATTCAGGCTTGTACAATTTGGAATCAATCGAGATGTGTTCTGCCAAAATTAATGAGAACTCTTATTGCAATGAATTTTTAGTTGAGTTTGATGATGATTACTCAAAAGGTTTCGTTCAGCAGCTTTTTGATTCGCCGAATCAGCATTTGGCAGAAGAACTTGCGATTATTACTGACGACACTATTTTCAGCTGCAACTTGCAGATGAACTTAAAGAATTTTATTCAGAATATGCCGAAAACTCCCGAATTTGAGTTTTTGAATAATGTTTTGATTGAAACAGAAATGCTTGATATTACAATGGAAAACTTTGCTGAAACTGCGGACGGCAACTGGGGAATTTTGATAAACCACAAAGCTGATGACCAAAACGGCACAAAGTTTGAATTTCTGGTAACTTTGCCCGACAGCAAGAATACAGTTTTCACCGAGTGCTGTGCGAGGGCGATTAATAACAAAGTCGGCAAATTGGAAGATGATAACACTCTGGTTTTTGATGACACAGAAGAGGGGATTGCTCCGGTTATTATTCGTCGTGACGGATATGTATTTATTTATTCTAGTAAGGACGCTATTGAGAACATCGTCAAGCAGGTTAGAACCGGCGAGTATGCTGACAAAATTCAGAAACTCGGCACTCCGAAGAAAGTTCATGGTAGCGGATTTATCTATTTTGATCGTGACTTTGTCGAAATAATTGGAGAGATGATGCCCAGTGGTATTTTGAACTATGACAAAAATATTGAGAGTTTGATCATTCTTCGCAATCAAGATGACTCGTTGCTTTTAACTCAATATGCAAATGTCGATTTTACCAAACTTTTCTCAATTGTTATGATTCAAAAAGTTTCCGAATCACTGGAAAATTGGCTGAATCCTGTTATTGCAGATATAGCGGAAAAAGAAAATATCGACAATGCTAATAAGCAGTGCCTCGAAGCTTTGAAAAATATTTACGAGGATAAATTGCTTCCTTACGCTATGAAAAACCAAAATAAATTCCCCTCTGCGGAGGAGGTTCAAGAGTTTGTTGATTCAGAAGAATATTTTTATTTAAATAATATCACCAAGCAGGATAAATCAAATTTACCGTTGATTTTTGACCGTCAGAATAACCACGGAAGCCAAGTCAATGTGCTTTTTGCCGACGGAACTGTCAAAACTTTTGAAATCGAACACGCTTCACCAAAAAAGGTCATCAGCTATCTTCATAGTGTCTATAATTACCCTGCTCAAATCTTTGCGGATTTATTAAAGCAAGTTCAGTAGTTTTTAGGGAGAACCTTACGCAGGTTCTCCCTATAAGCCTCTCCGCGCAAGGGCATCAGCCCTTGACCATTATTGGAATTTATAGTTTTGCTTGCACAAAACTCTAAATTCCTGTAAAACCCTATTGCCTGTTGCTGATTTCACTTAAGATATTTTCGGCAACATTGAGTTTTGCTTTTTTGCGGGCGTTATCGGTCATTTTCGCCAACTCTTTCGGATTTGCCAAAAGTTTGTCGATCTCGGCGATGATTTTTTCAACTTGGCAATTTTTATTTTCGAGGATGACGGCAGCATTACTTTTTGCCAAATACTCTGCATTATCGAACTGGTGATTTTCCGCAGCGGTTGGGTATGGTACGAGAATGGACGGTTTGCCGAAAAAGGCAATTTCTGCCACGGTACTGCCGCCTGAACGGCTGAAAATCAGATCGGCTGCCTGGTAAAAAAGTTCCATTTTTTCACTGCTTTCAAGCAACAAATACGGATAATTTGCCTTGTCATAGTGTTTCTGGGTGTATTCACGTTTGTCTTTGCCGCTTAAATGAAGCACCTGAAACCTATAGACTTGTGCGAGTTCATTCAAAGCCTGCGGTAAGTTGATATTAAGAATTTCTGCTCCCTGACTTCCGCCGAAAATCAACATTGTCGGCAACTCTTGCTGTAATTGACAGTTGAAATTCTTATTAAGTTTATCAATTGCTTCGGCTTTGCTGATTTTTTCAATATCGGTAATTTCGCTTCGCAAGGGCATGCCGATACATTCACTTGGGCAATGCAGACTTTCCTGATTGACCATATCGAATGCGCTCCAAAGTTTCACTGCGAAAAAACTTAAAAATCTATTCGCTTTGCCGACCCTGGCGTTGCCGTCATGGAGAAAAAGCGGTAATTTAAGGCTTTTTGCGGCGAAAATCGGCGGAAGCGAGGCAAATGACCCCATGCCGATAATAACTTGGATATTATTTTCCTTCAAAATTCTACGGGACTGCCGATACCCGCCTAAAAATCCCT
>JAZRSP010000542.1:0-4199 GCA_045651565.1 Victivallaceae bacterium
CGGTGCCGCATACAACTTGCAGGAAATGCTTACAGTCAAGTCCGACGATGTCAACGGCCGTTCCAAGATCTACGAATTGATCGTGAAAGGTCACAACGTGCTGACAGCCGGACGGCCGGAATCTTTCAACGTTTTGCTGAAAGAAATGCAGAGTCTCGGTTTGGATATTCGCACCGTTAAAAAAGAAAATGATGAACAATAATTACTAAGGAGGAACTTATTGTGAATGATAATACACACGCTTACCGCGAAATGTTAGGTAAAACTTCAAGTACCTCTTTTGGAGCGGTTTCTATTAATGTTGCTTCTCCCGAAGTGATCCGTTCATGGTCACACGGTGAAGTAAGAAATCCCGAAACTATTAACTATCGCAGTTACAAACCCGAAAAAGGCGGTCTTTTCTGTGAACGCATTTTCGGACCGACCAAAGACTGGGAATGTAATTGCGGAAAATACAAACGCGTAAAACACAAAAATATCACTTGTGATAAGTGCGGTGTCGAAGTTACTGTGTCTAAAGTGCGTCGTGAACGCATGGGTCACATCGAACTTGCTGTGCCGGTGTCACACATTTGGTTTTTCAAGTGTTCTCCGAGCCGCATCGGTTTGTTGCTCGGCATGAACGGAAAAACCTTGGAAAGTGTTATCTACTATGAAGCATACGTTGTAACCGATCCGGGAGATACTCCGTTGGAAAGCGGTCAGACTCTTAATGATATGGACTACTTCCAGGCTCGTGAAGCATACGGCGACGCATTCGTTGCTGAGATGGGTGCTCCGGCAATTAAGACTTTGTTGGAAAAAATCGACTTGGCTGCTTTCAAAATCGAATTGCAGGATCGTTTGAGATCTACCAAAAACAAGTCACAGAGCAAACAATTGGCAAAACGCCTCCGTGTTGTCGAAGGTTTCATCAATAGCGGTGCTCGTCCTGAATGGATGATTTTGACCGTATTGCCGGTTATCCCTCCGGATTTACGCCCGTTGGTACCGTTGGATGGCGGCAGATTTGCGACAAGCGACTTGAATGACTTGTATCGTCGTGTTATTAACCGTAACAACCGTTTGAAAAACCTCTTGCAGTTGCGCACTCCGGAAGTTATTATCCGTAACGAAAAACGCATGTTGCAGGAAGCGGTTGACGCATTGCTCGATAACGGCCGTCATGGTCGTGCTGTTACCGGTGCAGGCAACCGTGCTTTGAAATCTTTGAGCGATATGCTTAAAGGTAAGCAGGGTCGTTTCCGTCAGAACTTGCTCGGTAAACGTGTTGACTATTCAGGCCGTTCTGTAATCGTTGTCGGTCCGGAACTTAAATTGCATCAATGCGGTTTGCCGAAAACTATGGCTTTGACCTTGTTTGAACCGTTCATCATCCGTCACTTGAAAGGTCGTGAGTATGCATCGACTGTTCGCAGTGCTAAAAAGATGATCGAAAGAGGAGAACCGGTTGTATGGGATATCCTCGAAGAGGTTATCAAAGGTCACCCGGTTATGTTGAACCGTGCGCCGACTTTGCACCGTTTGAGTATTCAGGCGTTTGACCCGGTATTGATTGAAGGTTCAGCATTGCGTTTGCACCCGTTGGTATGTACCGCTTATAATGCGGACTTTGACGGTGACCAAATGGCGGTACATGTACCCTTGTCAAACGAAGCCCAGATTGAAACTAAACTTCTTATGTTGGCTCCGAATAATATCTTCTCACCGGCAAACGGTAAGCCGATTACTTCACCGGCACAGGATATTACCTTGGGTGCATACTACTTGACTTGCGAACCTCGCAACAAGGAACGCGCGAAACTTTATCGTGACTATTTCGAAGTCTTATACGCTTACAGCTGCGATCATATCAAAATCCACGATGCGGTGAAAATTCCGAACATGGATTTGGGTAAAGATACTCCTTATGGCGACAAAGACAGTAAATATATCGTTACTACTGCTGGTCGTTGTATTTTCAACGAAATTTGGGACAATCGTTTGGGATTCTTTAACCAGGTTGCTAAAAAGTCGCAGTTGGGTAAACTTATCAGTACATCTTATAAGATTGCCGGACATGATGCAACTATTAAATTGCTCGACGATTTGAAGGATTTGGGTTACAAGTATGCAACTCGTGCTGCTTTGTCAATCTCTATCGCCGACATGCAGGTTCCTGAACGCAAAGAGGCTCTCATCGATGCTGCTCGTGAAGAGATCGGCAAGGTCGTTGAACAGTACGACAACGGTGTATTGACCGACGGTGAGCGTCATAACAAGATTATTGACATTTGGACACAGACAAGTAAGTCTGTTGCGGAAGAACTTTTCGCACACTTGGAAGCAGCTTCACGCAAAGGCGAAATCAATCCGATCTATGCAATGATGGATTCAGGCGCCCGTGGTAGCAAAGACCAGATTCGTCAGCTTGCAGGTATGCGCGGTTTGATGGCTAAACCGTCAGGCGATATTATTGAACGCCCGATTTTGTCAAACTTCCGTGAAGGTTTGTCAGTTTTGGAATACTTTATTTCAACCCACGGTGCTCGTAAAGGTTTGGCGGATACTGCGTTGAAGACAGCGGACTCAGGTTACATGACCCGTCGCTTGGTTGACGTAGCACAGGATGTTATCTGCCGTGAAGAAGACTGCGGAACTTTCAAGGGTATCTGGGTAAGTGCTATTGTCGAAGGCGATGAAACTTCACTCGCATTGAGAGATCGTATTATCGGTCGTTTCAGCGCACAGGATGTCCGTGACCCGGCATTCGACGATGGCAGAATGATTATCAGAGCAGGTGAAGAATTTACTCCTGCGGTTTGTGATTTAATCGATGCACGCGGAATTACCAAGGTTTTGATTCGTTCAACCCTTACTTGCGAAACCCATAGAGGTGTTTGCGTTAAGTGTTACGGCCGTAACTTGGCAAGCGACAGAGTTGCCAAAATCGGTGACGCTTTGGGTATTATTGCTGCTCAGTCAATCGGTGAACCGGGTACTCAGCTTACAATGCGTACATTCCACATCGGTGGTACTGCATCAAGTGCATTTAAAGAACCGAGTATCGTTGCTCGCCATGCCGGTCGCTTGAAGTTCTTCAACGTCCGTACTGTTAATAACAAGAAGGGCGAACTCATCGTGGTTAATAAGAATGGTTATGTAATCGTTTATGACGAGGAAGCCGCAAAGAACTACGAACAGGCTGCTCGTGAAAGAGCAAAATTGGAAGCTGAAGCAATCGGTTCAGTTTTCAATAGCGACTACGATTATTTCAGCGACGCATTGAAAGAAGCAGAACTCGATCGTTATGAACTTGAAGCTGGTGCGGTTGTTGAAGCTTTTGACGGAGAAAAGGTCGAAGTTAATCAGCAGATCGTTCACTGGGATCCGTACAACGCTCCGATTATTATCGAAGAAGCCGGTATTGTTGAACTCCATGACGCTGTCGAAGGTGTCACTTTGAGCCGTCAGAAACGCGGCGGAGTTGAAGAGTTTACCGTTATGGAACACCGTGACGACTTGCATCCGCAGATTGTTATTAAAGATGAAAACGGCGAATTCGTCGCTAACTATCCTTTGCCGGCAGGCGCGTTCTTGATGGTCAAAAACGGCGCCAAGGTGCTCCCGGGTATGACTGTTGCCCGTGTTCCCCGTGCAAGTGCAAAGAACAAAGATATTACCGGGGGTCTTCCCCGTATTGCTGAGTTGTTCGAAGCAAGAACACCGAAAGATGTAGCTGAAATCGCAGGTATTGACGGTATCGTTGAAGTCGATAAGATTTCTCGTGGAAAACGCCAGTTGTTGATTCGTGATCCTGAATCAGGACTTACTGACGAGCATACCACTATCCCTGCAAACAAACACTTGACTGTAAGCAAGGGCGACTATGTACGCAAAGGTCAGAAGTTGACCGAAGGTTCAATCGTTCCTCACGCATTGTTGAGCGTTTGCGGTGCTCATGAACTCCAGCGTTATCTGGTTAATGAAATTCAATCAGTTTATCGTGCGCAAGGTGTGGAAATTAACGATAAACACATCGAAATCATTATCCGTCAGATGATGCAAAAAGTTCGTATTATTGAACCGAACGACACAGATTTCTTGGCAGGTGAAGAGGTTGATGCCTGGAAGTTTGACAAGGTAAATCAGGAAGCAATCATGCGCGGTGGCAAATCTGCAACCGCAGAACCGATCCTTCTCGGTATTAAAGTCGGAGG
>JAZRSP010000543.1:0-3248 GCA_045651565.1 Victivallaceae bacterium
CAATTTTTTTTACAATTTTTCTATATTTCCTGAAAAACTGTCTAAACAACAACATAATTATTCACTCATGCGGCGACTTCTTAATTGACCGCAAGCACTGATTTTTTCATTTCCTTTTGATTGTCTGATTGTAACTGTAACGCCGTTTTTGCGTAAAATATCAGCAAATTCATTAATTTTTTTCTGCGGCGGGCGTTTAAATTCACTTTCCGTGTCATTGTAAGGAATGAGATTAACTTTGTTATGGTGTTTTTTAGCCAAAAGAGCCAATTCTGACGCATGTTCTCTTCTGTCATTGATTCCGTCAAGCAAAGTATATTCCAGCGTCACCATGCGGTTACATTTCGCCAAATAGTAATCGCTTGCCTCCATAATATCTGCGACCTTTGCCCGCAGCTTATCGGGGATAATTTTACTTCTAACCTCATCATTGGGCGCATGAAGCGAAATTGCCAAAGTGATTTCCCGCTCCCAATCGGCAAGTTTTTTTATTCCGGGTATGAACCCGCTTGTTGACACTGTAATTCGACGAATACCCAAACCGAAATAGTCCGCCGAACTCATAAATTCAATCGCATCACGCAAGTTTTCGAAGTTCAGAAGTCCCTCTCCGATCCCCATAAAAACCACATTGTCCGGCAAACTTCCAAGTTCATGACAGCCGATTAAAAATTCGCTTAAAATCTCTTCGCAAGTAAGATTTCTTTTCAAGCCGTGCCGACCAGAAGCACAGAATTTGCACCCGACCGGACACCCGACCTGAGTGCTTAAACAGAAGGTCATGCGATTTTCACTCGGAATTAAAACCATCTCTATTGTTTCACTATCCAATAGTTGCAGAAGCAACTTGGTAGTCCCCTCAGAATCGGCAACCTTTTCGATAATTTTTATTGAAGTTACAGAACTGATTTCCTGCAAGTTTTCACGCATAATTTTAGGCAAATTCTGCATGGAATCAAAATCAATCACATATTTTTTATATATCCAGTCATGCAGTTGTTTCGCCCGAAATGCAGGGAGATTTTGCATTTTTACGAACTCCTGCAATTTGTCTGTTGACATGGAATTAAGGAAACTCTTTGCCATTTTTAATTATTCCAATCTATTTGCTGAACTTCGACTTGGGCAACTCTCCCCGCCAGAAGCAAATTTGTTTGCCTCTGTACGAGATTTTCCACTTATTTGTCCAAACACGGTTGGTATGCTGCGGAAAGGTGTCGGGGCTTAAAAGATAGACGACCTTCGCATCTGACGGCAATTCAGCGAGCGAATCAACCGTTTTCAGCGGATGATTAATATACGCCCCCTCGTTATAAAGCCCGGTAATATTGACGATATACACCGGAGTTGTACTATCAACTTCAGGCACTTCATTTTCCAATGCCGCCGCAATCTGCTCCGCAATGTACTTCACATTTTTGTCATGGTCAAAAGCAGAAAAAACAAAGCAGTGATAAAAAATTCCGATACTGCAGCTTACGCTTAAAAGAATTAACCAGATTTGCCCCTGCTTCCGATAGAAATAAATCCAACTTGCCTGAACCAGAAACAATACGGCAATACCGAAATAAGTTATCCAATTTTCTTGCGCTTCCAATTGAAAATACCAATGCAGAATTACACCTGAAGCAATCACGCCCAAGTAGGTACAAAACACCAGCATTTTTCTGATTTCCACTGAATAACGCCTTACCCCTGCATCATAAATCATTCCGCAAAGCAACGCCAATGCCGCCACTGCATACATCAATCCGATTGTCGCCCCAAACGGATTCATCAATGCAATAAGACCGTCAATAAAGAAAATTACTCTGAAATAATGGCTGACTATCGGTGATTCATCCAATGGACGCAATGCCACACAAAAAGGCATCCAGAGAATAAATGTCCATGGAAGCAGCCGCACAATCATTTCAAAAGGCTTCGATACAATATTCCAGAGTATCCCCAAAAAGGTGTGCGAACGGATGATAGAATAATCTATAACGCTGTTGTCAGCCGACTTTATGTACGGAGCGAGCCAAAATCCGATTACCAGCAAAAGTAACGCCAGACCGACCAAAAAACCTTTTTTAGAGAGTTTCGGGATAACTTTCAAAGGTCTGTGCATAAAAAGCAACGGCAATGCAAAATAAATTATACTCACAAAACCGTTACACAAAAAGGCAATCGAAAGCAGACTCAAACTGATGATCCATGCCGTATTCCACTTGGTTTTTACGAAACCGAAATATACCCACATAATTTGAGCGAGAAAAACAAAGAAAACCGCCATGGTCATCGAATTGGCGAAACAGGATTTTTCAAAGACAAAATGCGCTCCCATAAAAACCGAAAAAGCCACCAATCCGGCTTTGAATGTCCGCATAATCGTTGCCGTAATCCCGGCAGTAACTGCAATCGCCAAAGCCCAAAAAAGCGATACCCCTCTCAATGCAGTTTCAATGCTGCAATTAAATGCGTCCTGCACCACTCTGCACAAGTACGGATAAAGGAAATAACCGTTTCTGACTTTGACTCCGAAAGCCGTTGTAACCGGATAACTCGAAAAGTCCGCCTCATTCATGTTTAAGGCATAAAAACCCTCATCTCCCCGCAAATCAATATTGGAAATCCCCCACGGCTGATACATAAATGCGAAAGCAATTACCACCAGCAACACACAGAAAGTTTTGCTGAAAAAATTTTGCGGAGCTTTTTCTATCATTACTTAAATCCAGCGTCGTTTAATCATTACAATAATCGCTACCAAAGCCAGGAACACCCCGATTCCCATGATAATATAAAATGAGAACGGATTAGTCGCAAGTCCGAATGGCAGCGGCACATTCATCCCATACAGCCCGGTCAATAAAGTCGGCAACATCAAAACAATGGTGATTGAAGTCAAAATACGCATGATTGAGTTCAAATTATTAGAAATAATTGATGCAAAGGTATTTGACATACCGGTAAGAATGTTGTTATAAACATTTGCCATTTCCAACGCCTGACGATACTCAATTGCCACGTCGGCGAATAGGTCTTCATCGTCTTCGGAAACTTTGAATTGCTTAATATTTTCAAGTCGCCCGATCATAATTTCATTGGCTTTCAAGCTTGTGGTAAAATAGACCAAACTCTTTCCCAGCAACTGCAAGCGGATAAGTTCATTATTGGAAACTGCACTCTGCAATTCCTGTTCAATCTGCTGACTTCGCATGTTGATTTCTTTCAGGTAATTCAAAAAGAGCAACGCCGCACGATAG
>JAZRSP010000544.1:0-3444 GCA_045651565.1 Victivallaceae bacterium
ACTTCAAACCGGCTGATTACCTCCCGGCAAGTCGTGAATTTTTGAGCGCAATCGGCGAAGCTCACAGTGCTTTCAACTCGGTTGAAATTCTCAAAAAACACGGAGTTAATGCCGTATTTGTCGATTTGAGCGGCTGGCAGGATCACGAAAGTCACTCTATCGAACAGATGATTGAAAAACATCTTTCAAAAATCGATTTTGCTACTACCATGCCGATTGTTACCGGTTATGTCAAGTGCGCCGAAGGTATCATGAAGCGTTACGACAGAGGTTACAGCGAAATTACTTTCAGCAAAGTTGCTAAAGTTACCGATGCCAAAGAAGGTATCATTCACAAAGAATTCCACCTCTCAACCGGCGACCCGAAACTTATGGGTGTCAATAATGTCAAAATTATCGGTCAAACCAACTTCGACGTTGCAGACCAGCTTGCTGATATGGCTATGGAGGCAATCCACCCAAAAGCATCTAAAGAAATGGAACTCAAAAATATTCCGATTCGTGTAAAAAATGCTTTCGACCCGGAACACCCCGGAACTTTGATCAGCACCAACTATGTTTCTCCGAACCCCAAAGTCGATATGATTTGCGGCCGTAATGACATCGTTGCAATCGAAGTTCATGATCCGGAAATGGTCGGAGCGGCAGGTTATGACTTCCGTCTGATGTCTGCATTCAATGACAACCAGATCAGTTACATTGCCAAAAACACCAATGCGAATACTATCACTCACTATGTTTCTGATAAGTCAAAAAATCTTCCGACTTGCCTCAAACTTATGGAGAAAGAATTCCCCGGTGCTTCAATCAGACTTCACCGTGTGGCAATTATCGCCGTAATTGGTACTAATATGAAAATTCCGGGTTTCCTCTCACGAGCAGCGAAAGCTTTGGCTGATGCGGACATCAATATTCTCGCTCTTGACCAGTGCATGCGTCAGGTAAATATGCAGTTTATCATTGAGCGCGAAGACTTTGCAAAAGCGCAGATTGCTTTGCACAAAGAATTGGTAGAGAAGGAATAAGAGAACTTTGAACGAGTTTGATTTCCGTAAATACTTAAAGAAAAATCCGTCAGAAATTGTTGAAAAAATCAATTCAGTTTCTGATGGATTTTTTCGTATAGGCGTAGTCATTCCAATTTTGGGAGAGTCTGAATTTATTTGGGCGACATTGTCTGCACTCAACGAAGCACAGAAAAATTTTGCCGAAAAAGTTTTGGTGCTTTTGGTCTTTAATTACAATGCCAAAACACCGAAAAACTTGCTTGACGACAATCAGAAATTGCTTGATAAACTCAAAAATTCCCCATTTCCCTGCCCCGAACTGAATTTGGCAATTATCAATCTCCAAGAACCGCTGCAATACGCCGTGGGAGAAGCCAGAAAAAAAGGCATGGATTCAATTATTTACTTGATTGCTGATGATTACTCAAAGGCAAAAAATTCAATTATCGTAAGTTTAGACGGCGATACTCTGGTCGAAAAAGACTATTTTCAAAAAATCTCCGACTATTTTGCCGATAATCCAAAAACCGATGCAGCCGCTTTTGAAGTTATCCACCAACAGAGCGATGACAAAAAAATCGAAAAAGCCATCCGCTCCTACGAAAATTATCTGGAAGAATACTATCTCGCTTTGAAAGAATGCAATTCACCATTTGCCTACAAAAGTGTCGGTTCGGCTTTAGCGGTAAGAGTTTCCAGTTATATTCAAGCCGGCGGCATGCGCAAAGAACGGGCGGGCGAAGACTTTTACTTCCTCGAAGCCGTCGCCAAAATCGGCAGTGTCGATTTTGTAAGAACAATCGTTGTCCACCCCTCACCCAGACTATCCAACCGTGTTGCTTTCGGCACCGGAACTGCCGTCGAAGAGATTATTAATGGCAAAGTCTACCCCATTTTTGGCAAAAAATCTCGTTGCGAATTAAAAAAATTACTCGATTCTGCAACTGATGAAAATCTGATTTCAGTAGAAAAATTCCTCTCCCTGCAATCAAGTGAAACGCAAAAATTTTTATCAGAACACAATTTTGAACACTCATGGCTCAAAGTTTTGCAAAACTATCCAGTTCATAAACTTGCTCAACACTTTAAATTTTACTACTTCGATGCCCTGAAAACTCTCCAATTTCTAAAAATCTGGCAATAATTTTCCCTCTCTTTGACAACTATCGGAGATTTTCGACGCCTCTCAAAACTCCTTTTTTTAAGGAATTACGAAAAATCGCAGTCAAAACCGCAATCCAAAACAATCCGATATTTGTATAATTCGTGTTTTTCATAAAACGACATAGAAATTCTTTCGCTCAAAATAGATGAAATTTAGTTTTTTTTGAAAAATTATAGGATATTTCCGAAATAATTTCAAAAAAAAGATTGTAAATTGTTGAAAATGAGTTATATTATAGAATGTACAATTTTAGATGTAATTTAATGAATATTAACACATAAGGAACAAAAAAATGGCTAACGATTTAATGAATGCTGTCAATTTGGAAGTTAAAGACGGCGAAAAATGCACCAAACAGATCCTCGTCAATATCGATTTGGACACTGTAAAAAAAGAAACTGAAGCTGCTGTACGCAATGTTGCAAACTATGTCAGCATCCCCGGTTTCCGTAAAGGCAAAGCTCCGATTTCTGTTATCAAAAGTCGCTACACCGACAGTATCAAAGAAGAGTTGGAACGCAAATTGATTTCAACTGCTTATACCAAAATTTCTCAGGACGAAAGCATGGATATTCTTTCATGCAATCTCGACGGTGAAGCTTCTATCGCTTTGGATGCAGCGGCTTCTTTTACTTTCAAAGTTACCGTCGCTCCCGAAATCGACCTCGGCGATTACAAAGCTATTAAAGTCGATGTAGAGAAAAAAGAAGTTACCGACAAAGATGTCGATGAGAGAATCGCTATGTACCGCACCATGTATTCTAACTACGCTGATGTTGACGGTGCCGCTGAAATGGAAGATATGCTCAAAGTTTCTTACACCAGCGACGGCGTTGCTCCCGAAGATGCAAGCCAGTTCGTAAAACGCCAGCTCGAAGCAACTGAAAACTACCTCTGGCTCAAAGATCCGGAAACTATCCCCGGTGCAAATGCTGCTTTGGTCGGCAAAAAAGTCGGAGATGAAGTTAAATTCACTGCGGTTTATCCTGCTGATTACCGTGAAGCTGCTTTGGCAGGCAAAACTGTCAACTATGACCTCAAAGTTTTGGCTGTTCAACGCAGAAGCGAACTTACCGATGAAGAACTCGTTGCTAAATTGCAAGCTCCTTCATTCGAAGAGTTCAAAAACACCATCAAATCTGCTTTAGAACGCGACATCGAAGATGCAAATAATGCAAAAGTTCTCGATGCAGTCGGTGCTGAACTTGACAAAACTGTCAAAGATTTCGAACTCCCGGAAGCTTTTCTCGCTGGCGAAGTCAACCGCGAATT
>JAZRSP010000545.1:0-5663 GCA_045651565.1 Victivallaceae bacterium
AAGCGCTTCGCCGTAACGGACGCTCCGACCTTGTCAAAGAGTTTACCGACTACATCACCAGCAGCAGTTCCTACGAAGAAGCTCTCTGCCGCGTGATGGAATATGTCATCGTAAAATAAGGAGCAAACTATGCGTGCAGTAAAAATCGATCCCGTCAGCCGGACGGTCACGGAAATCAACCTCGCCAAGAACCCCAATCGCACCCTTGAGGAACTTTATGAAATTATCGGATGCGACCTCGTAGAACTTGTTCAAATCGATGCAGATATGGTCATGGTCTGCGATGATGAAGGCAAATGCAAAACAGTCCGAGGGGCGTTCACCTTTATCGGAAGTGGCATGGTCATCGCCGGAACAGCCATCATCCTCGGCGGCAACGGCAACCGCTTCAAAGCTCTGCCGGAGAACCTCGCCAGTTTCCAAATGATGACGGAGTGGGTAGAACCGGCAGATGTTCCACCACCGCAATATACCATTATCAGCTTTAACTGAATGGGGAATATGATGAAAACTGTTCTGATCGAAAAGACTTCCAAAAAACTGAAACTTTATGAACTTATAATTGCGGCGTTGCTTTTTATTACCCTGCTGACCGGCTTCGGAGCATTGTATATAGCCATACCGCTTGCCATTGCTGTATGGAGCATAACCGGACTATGTTTCCTCGCTTTTATCGGCATCCGCATCGCTATCTGGTGGTATCATGGATAAAGCGGGAAAACCGTTGATCATTTGGCAGTTTTGAACTTTTTGGCATTGTAATTTTATATTTCGGTGCTATATTACATCGTTTATAAATTGTACCTTGTTGAAGGAGTATTATGAAAGAGTGCCAAAATATAGAGTTCAAGGAAACTTGGAGCGATGACTATCTCAAGTGGATCTGCGGCTTTGCCAATGTTATTCTTTGAAAACAACAGTTCCACTTGTTAAATATGCACTTGACAAATAAAAAACAGAAGGTTATGATGAGATGAACAATGAGTTAAAACAAATTTCTCCAGTTCTTTTTCGCTTATTAACTCTAAACCATCATCCTTATGATAATACAATTTCTTGCAATGTTGCTTTTTGGGCAACTGAAGACAAAAGAATTTTAGTTTCAATAACATTTGATTATACTGATAAAGACTATAACGCAGTAATATTTGGGAGAGATGAAACGAGGCAATATAGAGCTTTTGACGTAAGAGTTTCATATCCGAGTATAACAAAAGCTGTCAGTGCAGCTCAAGAAGCTATTTGTGATATTCCAGAAGACCAATTCTGTTTTCCTCAAAACGATGTTAATGGAAAAATCTTTGATATATTTAACCCTATTGTTTCTGAAGATCAATTGCATGACTTTTTTAAATCGTTGAGCATTCCACAACATTCCCCTGCCAAGGAGGCAATTAGAGAAATTGCATATATTTTCAAAGATAAAGATGGGAATTTTATCCAACAATTTCAAACTACAGGTTTTAATGCTCGCCTTTTTGAATTGTACATGTTTGCTTTTCTGCATGAAGAACAATTTATTGTTGATGATGGATCAGAATATCCTGATTTTGTTTTTAGTAAAGGTAAAAACTCATATGCTTTGGAATGTACGACTGTCAATCCCGGGAAATACGATATTGACAAATTACCGAAAGATCCTCTCGAAATAGAAAAGTTGGTAAAAGATTATTTTTCCATAAAATTTGGAAGTGCGCTTTATTCAAAATTAATGCACAAATCAGATAAGAAATACTACTGGGAATTGCCCAATGTGATCGGCAAACCGTTGATCATTGCAATAGAGGACTTTCATCTTGAAGATTCTATGTGTTATTCTTCTCATGGTTTAGAAAGATATTTATATGGGTATGAATACCTTCCTACACAGAATGAGGATGGTATTATAGATCAAATTCCACAAAAGATTGAATCTTTTTGTTGGCAAGATAAAAAGATAGACAAACCATTTTTTGAGTTGGAAAATAGTCGATATATTTCTGCAGTTTTGTTTTCTAATAGTGCTACCATTGCAAAGTTTAACCGTATAGGTAAGAGTGCAGGTTTGGGAGCAAAAAATGTCAAAATTATAAGAACTGGTTGGTTTTATAATCCTAACCCAACATCTATTAGCCCAACTCCATTTTCCATTGAAGTAGATGAAAACTATTTTGAAACATGGGGAGATGGAGCCAGAATGTATCACAATCCCAATGCTCTTTATCCCGTAGACAAAGAGGATTTTCACGGTATCGCTCATTTTGAACTTGATAAGCAAAATAGATTACTTAGCAATATCCCTGAAAACTTTCCTCTTAATTCAAAAACTTTAACAATTGAAATAAAATCCGAGGAGAATCTATGAAAATAAATAAAATAACTGTGCAAATCACATTGTTGCTGGCTGTTATCAGCCTTGCAATAAGTTACATTATTTATTGCTTTAAATTGTCCGACTTCTGGCAAAATGCTATGCTCGGAGTATTTGGCAGTCTTTTGGTCGCGGCAATAGTATCTTTTGTCGCCTACATTCACGACAAAGGCAAAATATTAAGCACAATCCACAAAAATTTGATATTGATGTATCAGCAAGGCTGTTCTTTGGATGTTGTTCTTGCATACCTTGCCAAGAATCTTGAAACAAAAATGGAAACGCAAAAAATATCAGCAGAATTGGAAATTGCAAAAAGAATTGATGCATTAAAACCGACTCAAACAATATTAATATATTCCAGTTTCAGAAAATCAGGGATAAATAATTTTTTTCTTGATTTGTTGAATTTCATGAATTCATTTCATATGGAAACAATGGTCAACAATATTCAAGTTCCTCTTCTCGAATATCAATTAATGATTGCCGAAAATCAGTTGTCTCCCAAGTACGATGATTTGATTTTGCAAGCAAAACGCGATAATGTATTTAAAGTGTTGTCAGACACGAGGACGATGAATGAGAAAATCCATGGGGAGGTAGAAAAATTCATTGTTCAAATGGAAAAATTTTATAAGCCGGAATGTCCTTGGGAAGATAGTAAAAAATATGTAATGGTTGAGGTTCAGACGATTCAAATGGCTTTGCAAAATATGAATCAGAGATAACCGGAGATGTTTCATGGGAAATAAAGAAAAAATATTACAGTTGATGTCCAATTTGGAGTCTGAAAACATCGAAAGAACCAGAGCGTTCGATAAGGCGGACAAAATGGGACAAGCTATCTGTGCTTTTGCTAATGATATCGGAGATCGTAAACAGCCCGGTTATCTTCTGCTGGGCGTGGAAGATAATGGTACTTTTGCCGGAAAGCGTGTTACAGATGAGCAACTAACAGCATTAGCCGGGTTCAAATCCGAAGGAAATTTGCTGCCCCCACCAGCAATGACTATTTATCATGAAAGTTTTGATGACGGTGATGTCGCAGTTATTGAAGTCTTTCCATCTTCATATCCGCCGATTAGATATAAGGGGCAAGTTTGGGTTCGCATCGGTCCAAGAAAAGCACTTGCCAATAATGATGATATTCATATTTTGGAAGAAAAACGGTTGCATTCAGCAACGCGCTTTGAAATTATGCCATGCGTTGATTCCAGTTTGTCAGATTTGAATTTAGATCTTTTTCGGAATATTTATCTCCCCCGGGCAATTCAAGCTGAAGTCATAGATGAAGATTCACGTCCTATTGAAGAACAACTTGCGGCACTGCGTTTTTATGACCGTCAGCACAAATTGCCGACTAATTTGGGTATGTTGCTGTTTGGTAAGCATCCGGAAATGTTCATTCCCTCTGCATATATCCAATATGTAAAATTCGGTGGTGGTAATAATGGCTCGGATATTCTAGCAGAACATGCCTATAAAGGTCCGCTCTTGCAGTCAATTGATGAAATAAACAGCTTTGTAAAGGTTGGTATTGCCGCGCCACGTCCGGTAAAAGTTTCCGCTTTGCAGGAAGAAACGGTTTCTATGTATCCTGATTGGGCTGTCCGCGAATCATTGCTCAATGCTATTATTCACCGTGACTATCAAATCGGCAATGCCCCAGTTAAATTTTATGACTACAACAATATCCGTATTGAGATATCCAATCCCGGAGGTTTGTTCGGACAGGCAAATCCTGATAACTTCCCATATGTCAACGATTACCGCAATCCCCTGTTGGCTGAAGCAATGAAGGTTATGGGATATGTCAACAAATACAATCGTGGAATTGCCAAAGTCAAAACTGAAATGGAAAACAACGGCAATCCAGCTCCGCTGTTTGATGTAAACAAATTGACTGAATTTCGGGTAACTCTACTTCCCAGCTCAAAACTTCAACTCGTCACACAAAATGAAGAGTTGAAACTTGAAAATGGCGACTTGAATGAAGAGTTGAAAACTAAAAATGGCAGGTCAAAAAAGCGGAAAAAAGATATTCCAGAATTGATTTTACAGATTTTATCCGAAAAACCCGGTTTGCAGCGACAGGAAATAGCTGATATTTTGAATATATCAATTTCAACACTTGACCGTCACATAAAGAAAATGACAGAAAACAGTGAAACAGCTCGGATAGAACATCGGGGAGATCGAAAACACGGAGGATGGTTTCCCAAGTCATAAAAAACGAGATTTTTGACAAATATTTCCAGCTTGGACATAAAATGTCCGATGAGGTGTGATATAATATAGCCGACATACAAGTTGTCGGATAAGGATGAATGACAAATGCCAATAAGTAAAAAACAATTACAGCGATTGATTCGGCTGGTTTCCCAGCTGAAAGAGAACCGCTACCCTAATTGTTCTACCTTTGCGGCGGCGATGCGGAAAGCTGATCTGGACGAAAACCTCAACGTTTCATGTACACCCAAAACAATCTTCCGCGACATTCAAACCTTAAAGAACGACTTTGATGCTCCGATTAAATTCGACAAAGTCCGCAATGGATATTATCTAGCACACCACGGCTGGAATTTTTCCTGCCCACAAATCTACGATGATACAGAAATGCTCGCTGCTGTCATCGGAGCAAGGATTGCTGAACACATCTTTCCTGATCCAATGCAGGAGCAAATCCGCAATGCAGTGGATTACCTCTTGACATACAACAATCCAGAATTCCTTGACAAAGCACAAATTGATTCCCTTGTAATTATCCCCTCGAACAGAACAAAAATTAATGCGGATATTTTCATGGGAATTTTTTATGCCTGGCAGAATCACAAGGTCTGCCATGTTGAATACAAGGACAGTAAAGGCAACAGTTCTGAACGTGATTTTGAACCTCACGCACTGGTGTTCTTTGACGGTGTATGGTATGCCAAAGGTTACTGCCGGACACGCAAGGAAATGCGTACACTGGTTTTGCCGCGGATTCAGAGCATTACTGTAATGCCGGAAGAGTTTGCACCAAATCCGGCAATCATAAAAACAGCCAATGAAGAAGGTATTTTTGACCCGGAAATGGTCGAAGATGTCGTAGTACAGTGCGATGAATATCTGGCAAACATCATTCAGACTCGTCCGTTACATCCGGAGCAGGAGATTGTAAAAACTGAAAAAGGTTGTGAAGTGCGTGTCAGAAAGATGTCGAAATATCGTCTTACTACATGGATAATGCATCAGTGTGGTAGGGCTGACTTGATTAAACCTGAAAATATTAATACCGAAATTATAGAATTAGCAAAAAAAATAATGCAAAGAC
>JAZRSP010000546.1:0-2677 GCA_045651565.1 Victivallaceae bacterium
GCTTGCATTTTTGCTCTTTTGTTAATCAAATCAATCAGGATTTTTCGGTGTTTTGCGAGTTTACCCGAATTTTCCTGAAGTACCCAGCGAGTCAATCTGTGCATATGGAACAATTCATCATGTTCCGTTAAAATATTACACTGTTTCAACTTGGCAATGATATTTTTTCTTCGCCACTGTTTATCGTTTTCAAATTTTACATTATGCTGTAATTCATGATATTCACGCAGCCAATCAGGATAAATATATTCAGGAGCACAGCAGGCCGCTGCCTGAGCGATTTCCAATGTTTCCTGATTTAAACGGGCTATAACAGGCTGCAGAAGTTTCATCGGATCGATTTCTTTTCCGTGGGAAATCCGCACCATACCTGAATTCGGAGTCAACGTTTCCAGTGGTAACAACTTAAGCTCTTTCAGTTTTTCACGGTAATCATCATCAAACTTTTCGGGTGCTTGCTTTAACGTTTCGCCTACCACAGCTAAAGCCCAAGCATTACCACCAAGGAATTTAACTATTTCTTCGGCGGCTTTTTTTTCTTCTGCGGATTCAATTACCCGCTTGTTTTGCAAAAGATTTATTCCGTCTGAAACGCTTAATCCATCTATTCTCAAGGTGCAGACCATATCATCATCGTTTACACAAAATTGACAAACATTGGCTGTTGCAATAAAATCGATGCAGCTTTCGGAGTAATTCGGAAAAAATTCTTTCATGTCCTCGTTGAGCTGTAATTCGGGGGAAAGATTGTCAAGAATAAAAAGCACCCGCTTGCCGCATCGTTTTAATTGATGAAGAAATGATTCAAATTTATCTTTTGGTGTTTTAAGTGTTTCTGGAATAGTAAAACAAAATCTTTCCTGATTGATCTGGCTGCAATAAAACGCATCGAACAAATCTGGCAGAGAACTGCTGTCACCATTCAGCAATGCATATTCTTTATATTCACACCCCTTCATTATTTGAGCATATTGAGTCGCAAGTGCTGTTTTGCCAATTCCGGAAGCACCGAGTAGTAAGGGGATTTTTTTATCCTGTTTGGAATATGGATTCAACAGGGAATGAATCTTGCTCAATTCATATTGCCGTCCTGAAAAACTTTTGTTTTCAGGTTCATTTTTAAGTAAATGATGCTTTACAATAAATTCGGCACAGAAATTGCGGGTATCGCGTAAAGAAAAACCAATAGGCATTATCCCTGTATTGCAGTCGGCAATAATACAATCTTCAGAAGGTTTAGGACAAACAAAGAGTGCATTGGCGTATTTGTGACATAAAACATCATATTTCGTTGCAAATAATACCAACTTTAACAGACCATTTTCAATCGCTCCCGTTGCAATAAAACGGTAAGGATCAAATGGTAGAAATTGGCTGCTCTTAACCAAGGAAGCCAAATAAACCGGCAGTTGTAAACTGTGACCTTCTAGTTTTACATTTCCTGATATGGATACTTTTACTTGATAAGAGATGTGCAACTTTTCAACGGCAACGTTCCACTCTGTAATCTCATTTCCATTCCAATCAATAACCCAAGGGGTGTTTTCCTGATGCTCATATAGATAGAATGGCAACAAAAAAGCATCTTTTTCCGAACAAACCGGAAACGCTCCATCAGCATTGGCAAAATGGTTCCAGCGTGTCGCAATAGCTTCCTTTATTTTTCTGGCATTCCCATAGTCTAAATCTGTTGCAAATGGTGGCTCGCTGTAAGGAAAACGATTCGCGGCAGCGAAGAGAGTCTCTCCGATACTCTCTGGCAAGAGAGCTGACAGTTGCGACTTAAAACTCTGGGATGGAGCAAAACAATAGCGAACATATAATTCTGCAAACACATTGGGTAGTATATGCTCTTTGCCTCTGGAGAGAAGGCATGAAAGCAAGTCATCGGTTGTATACAATGACAACCCCAAGCTATTTGCGAACCCCCTACGAGCAATATTTATGATTTTATTGCTATTGTTTTGCATCTATTCAGATCAATCCTGTTTTTTCTTCAATGTAATCGGATAACCATCTAGTTTTGTGATCAACAATGTTCCATCAAATTTTTCTGCGGAAATAAAAGCCCCTGCATTTTGAATAGAGCTTATAATTACGCCATCCTTGTTTCGGACTGTATATCCGTTAAGTCCGTTAAAATCATTTTCATTAACATCTGACACGGTAAGTTCCAGATCTTCGCCCGGCTCAATAAACAAGGTAACAATACAAGAAATTTGATCAATTTCAGCAATAAACTCTTGAACAATTGTTTCCTTGATATCAGCCGCCGCTAACTGAAAGATTTCTTCGTCCTGCTGTGGTTTGAAAATTACTAATCTGCTTTGTGATCTGAAGAAGTCTAATTGTTGAACCTTTTGAAAAAGAGGAGTATATTGTGCTTTGTTTTCTCTCAAATATATAATTCTCGGATCCAAAGGATTTAACACCGGACCTCCTCGTAAAAAATTAAATTCCTCCGGTAACTCATCTCCAAATACCTGGTTAAGAAAAAGATCTCTTGCGGGCTGCACAGTACTTTGGGGTGCTGAATCAACCAGCCAACTCCGTTCAACCAGACAGGTCTGCACTGTTTTGGCATTCCAGCACTGGATAACTTCACAAAATGGGATGTCCAAATTTGTTTTCATTTCCCCTCCGTTGGCGGGAAGAGACAATTGTGAAAACGGTGCGA
>JAZRSP010000547.1:0-10163 GCA_045651565.1 Victivallaceae bacterium
TGGCGTCGAAAATCTCCGTTAGTTGGCAAACCGTGGCAAAAGCTTTGAGGGGTCACTCCGTAAAAAAACGGAGTGACTCCCCTAAGATTTTGCCACATTAACAAACACCAAACCGCCCCCGACAATCCCACTCACAAGTCCCCCAGTCCAGGACCAGTGCTGGCGTCGAGGGGGTCATAGGGGGAGACGACGCAAGTCTCCCCGTAATAGCCCACTTGCCAGGGGGTTGGGAAGCGCAAACAGCTCCCCCAAAAAAACATATAAAAATCACTGTAAAAAAATATCATTTCTGCTTCTCAAAATCTAATAAAAACAGCTTGTTTTCAAAAATTATGATATATACATGGAAATTTTTGGTTGTTTTTTGGTTTTTTGAAGTGAAAAAAACTTGTAAATTTGAGATTTTGATTTATATTACTTTAATAATATATTTTTTATAAATTTCAACTGAGAGGAATTTTTATCATGGACAAAAATGATGTAATGAATTTAATTGCCAAAGCAACTCAAACTCCTAATGCTGCCAACTTGAATAATCTCTACAACGCATTGGACAAGGTGCAGAATGATATTAAAGATTTTGCAGAGCCTTTAAATGGTCTTTTTGAAGCAATTAATTCTGAAAAAATGGACGCCCCCACTGCAAATTTCGTTATAGCAGTCGGCACATTCAATATCGAAAACAATTCAGTGACCAAAGACTTGGTTGCATCCGCTATCAAAACTCTTTTGCCGCCGTTTTTGAACCACAACTCAATTATTCGTGCTTTGGGTGTGCGTGACGGCAATGTACCGCCAAGCAACATCGTCGGCAGATTCCGTAAACTTACTGCTCTCAAAAACGGTCAGATCCTTTTCTTGAATAACAGCGGCCGCTGGGGCACTATCAGCGGTCTTGACAGCATGACCGGAACTGTAGCAATCAACCAATTCGGTGTAAATGCCGCAAGCAACAACGGAGTGCCGTTGGAATTAGTTTTAATCAGCGGTATTCTTTTCAATAGCGGTATTGAAATTATCAAAATCGCTGACGCCACTAACCGCTACAAACTCTCTGCGGCTGAATTTAAAACTATTGCAAAAAATAAGTCTATCACTCCTTTGACTGACGCTCACTTGGAGCAGATTGCCAAATTCGGTTGCGCCAAATCTATGAGCCCGGAAGAGTTTGAAAAATGGTGGAACAGCACCGCGGTTGCCGCTTCAACCAAACGCCGTTCATGTGACGGCAGAACCATTCAGGAAATTACCATTTTGCTCGCTTCCGAGGACTCAACTCCTTTCGGCGATGACGAAGCAGAAGCATTCAAAAACTTCTTTACCAATTTGAAAAAAGAAGTTATCGTCCGCAACCTGAAAGCTTTGGCAGAAGTCGTGGTAAAAATCAGCGACCGTGCCAATGCGGCACAACTTGAACTTATGTTAAGCCCCTTGATGGACAAAACTCCTTTCTGGCCCGCCGACCCGATTCGTGCGGCTCATGATTCATTGAGCGTATGGAGCGAACTTGCAGCCAAAGATATTGCGAAGTTGGCAGATATTACCCTCAAAGCATTCCATGAAGACTACATCGCAGGACTTTCGAACAGATTGCCTTTGAAAGCTTTGAACTCACTTACTCCGTTGGCTTCATTCGATGAACTTGATGCGCTTCTGACTGAACAGCACAGTTGCAGCAATGACTTGACCTTGTGGATCTGGAAAAACCGCAAAAAAGCAGGTAAAGCACTTCTGCACCATGTCAATATCTACAATATTATCCGCTCACTTTCACAGGACAATTTGCCCAAAGCATGGACTGCTTCACGCCGTGAATTGCATAACTTGCTTATGGATAATGCGGAATTTCAGGAATATTTGATCAATGATGCAGGCGCAATGAAACTTACTGCGGCATTGCAGGGAGCATTATTCCTCTCATCAGGCGAACGCCAGAGTTTGGTCGTTAAACTTGCACGTGTATCCAAAGAACTTCAAGCTCACCTCGAAAGCGGTGCCGGCATGAAGATCCTCCAAGCAGGTATGAGTGCCAAAGAACAAAAAGCCGCTGCCGCTGCAAACAACAACGAACCGACATACACCAGTAACATGTCACACCGCAAACTTATGCAGGAACTTGACGATATTATCAAAATTCACCGTCCCGAAAACCGTGAAGCTCTCAAAACTGCTCGCGCACATGGTGACTTCCGTGAAAACTCTGAATTTGATGCCGCCAAGGAACGCCGTAACTTCTTGGCCCGCCGTCAGAATGAGTTGTAGAGAGAACTTATGTTTATCCAGCCGCTTAATATGCGTACTGTCGAAGTCGGTAATGTCGCAGTCATCGGCAGCAAAATCACCCTCGAAAATTCAGACGGCACCCAAGAAGTTCACTACCTCCTCGGTGCATGGGACGGAAATCCGGATAAAAATTACCTCTCATACAAAACCCGTTTAGGTCAGGCAGTATATAACCGTGAAAAGGGTGACAAAATTGAGAAACCCAACGGCACAACTGCTGTACTCGTAAAAATTGAAGCTCTAGAAGAAGAAGTTTTACAGGATTTGGATTAATAAACTATGTATAATGCCGTTTTATGCCGTTACCACGAAATTGCCATCAAAGGCAACAATCGACACATGTTCGAGCGTTGCTTGATGGACAATATCCATGTGCTTTTAAAGAAAGACGGTACAGATTTTGATGTAAAAAGAGTTCGAGGGAGAGTTTGGATTGAGAAAAGCGACAAAACCGATTTTTCTGATACTGAACTTGCTTCTGTTACTAAAGCACTCTCCCGCACATTCGGCTTGGAGAGCTTCTCTCCGGCAATCAAAATTAAGTCAGACATGCAGGAAATCGAGGCGAAACTTGCCGAAGTTACTCCGCTGATTTTAGCCGATTATTTTGCAAAAAAAGAAACGGTTAAATTCCGTATTCGAGCCAGACGGAGCGACAAAGAATTTCCGCTTTGTTCCAAAGATATCGAGATTGCTTTGGCGAAAGTTGTCGCAGATAATTGTGACAGTTCCCGCTTAAAAGTTGACTTGGATCATGCTGAACTGACATTTGGATGCGAAGTTCGTGATGAATTCAGTATTCTTTTCTTTGACGAATTCAGATCTCCGGGCGGTCTGCCGGTCGGCTGCAACGGCAAAGCATTGGCACTTCTTTCCGGCGGAATCGACTCTCCGGTAGCATGTTATATGACAATGAAGCGCGGCTGTCCAGTTGAGTATTTGTCATTTCACAGCACCCCGTATACCCCGGTGGAAACTACTGACAAAATAAAAGGTATTGCCGCTTTTTTGAATACATTTCAGCGTGGCGGACGACTTTTCTTGTGCAATTTGGTTGAATTTCAGAAAGCGGTTCGCGACTTCTGTCAGCCGAGATACCGCACAATTTTGTATCGTCGCGGAATGTTGAGAATTGCCGAAGCAATTGCCGCTAAACACGGACACTTGGCACTTCTTACCGGAGATTCGGTCGGTCAAGTGGCGTCACAGACTATCGAAAATATGAGCACTATTGATCGAGCAACCAATATGCTGGTTCTGCGTCCGCTGGTCGGTATGGACAAAAATGAAGCAATTAAGATTGCAACTCAAATCGGTTCAATGGAACTCTCCAATGTACAAGTGCCTGATAGTTGTACGGTTTTCTCTCCGTCACAGGCGGCAACTCACTCCACAGTCGATTTGATTGAAGCAGAAGAGGCAAAAATTCAGAATTATTCAGAAATTATTGCTGAAATTGCCGAAAATGCAGAGATATTTCACTTATAAAAGGCAACAACAAAGATAGGGATAGATTTATGGCTTACATTTTGGGAATAGAATCAAGTTGTGATGAAACCGCATGTGCAATTGTCAAAGACGGTTATGAAGTTCTCTCTTCGGTTGTTGCTTCACAGATTGCCAAGCATGCAGTTCATGGCGGAGTTGTACCGGAACTTGCCGCCCGTGAGCACTTGAAAGCATGCAAAGTCGTGGTCGAAACTGCTCTGAAGGAAGCAAATTTGACCATGGAAGATATTGACGCTGTTACTGTAACACAGGGACCGGGATTAATGCCGGCATTGCTGGTCGGAATCAATTTTGCCAAAGGATTGGCAATGGGTTATAATAAGCCGATTATCGGCGCAAATCACTTTTTGGCACACATTTACGGAGCATTTTTGGGTGACGGCAAGGAAGACTTGGAAAATCCTGAATCGTATCCAATTTTGTCCTTGGTGGTTTCAGGAGGGCACTCATCCTTGCTGCTTTTGGAGCAAGACGGCACGGCTCGGCACTTGGGCTGGACAATCGACGATGCCGCAGGCGAAGCTCTCGATAAAGGTGCGAAATTGCTCAATTTAGGATACCCCGGCGGCCCTATTATGCAGAAAACTGGTGAAGGCGGCGATGACAAAAAATTTAACTTCCCACGACCTTTGACCGGAACTGCCGGTAAGGCTTTGAGTGAAGAACATAAATACAATTTCAGTTTCAGCGGAATCAAAACCGCCCTGCTCTATCAGGTAAAAAATCTTGAAGAGGCAGGAGAAAAAATAGAAGGACAACTTTTGCAGGATATTGTCGCTTCTTATCAAGAAGCAATCGTCGATGTTTTGAGCAAAAAAGCAATCAAGGCAGTTAAAGATTTCAATGCAAAAACTATCGTGGTCGCAGGTGGAGTTGCCTGCAACAAGGTTTTGCGTGAACGCATGGCAAAACTTACCCCAAAAGGTGTCAAATTGCGTATCGCCAAACCGGTAAATTGTACCGATAATGCCGCTATGGTTGCCGGAATCGGTTATCATCATTTTGTCAATAAAGAGTTTTCGGAACTCAATTTTGATGCGTATGCTCGCTTGCCGCAAATAGTTAAAGTACCTTTTATCAAGGGTGAGCAAGAGTGAAGTTGCAATTTTTAAAAAATTTAATAAAAAAATACAAAACTTGGTTGACTATAATCATTATTATATTTGTTTTTGCAGTAATTTTTGTTTTTTATTGCAGCTTTACAATAAAAAATTGCAGTAAATTTTGTTATGGAAATATTGAGGAAATTCCGCAACGTAGAACTGCTTTGCTTTTAGGGACTGCCCAAATTAATTCACAAGGCAATCCTAATTTATATTTTCTCGGCAGAATTGAGGCAACTGCCAAGTTATATCATGCAGGAAAAATTGAGCATATTTTGATTTCAGGCGATAACAGTCGAATTGATTATAATGAGCCGCAGGCTATGAAAAATGAACTCATTAAACGCAATATCCCGGCAAGTGCTATGACTTTGGATTATGCCGGATTCCGAACTTTGGATTCTGTTGTTCGAGCGAAAACGGTTTTCGGGTACAATTCTTTTACTGTGATTACCCAGCAAGGTCATGCTGAAAGGTCGGTCTATATTGCGAAAAAACATGGCATTGACGCAATTGCTTTCTATGCTGATGAACCGATATTTTATCGGTGGCTGCTCTATCGCAACCGCACCAGAGAGTTCGGAGCGAGAGTTTTGGCATGGCTGGATGTAAATATTTTGAAAAGAAAACCGAAATTTGAAAAGTGAAAATCAATAATCCTTGCATGACAGGGTGAATTTTATGCTGAAAAGATTAATTTTCTGTACAATTATTTTTGCGTTATTTTTTGTATCTTTTCCGAATTTATCAGCGAAAGAAAATGAAAAATTAACTTCTCCATGGACTCTGCAAAACGGAAATAATTTAATTTTCGGTGTGCCGAATAAAGTGGATTTAATTCTGCATAAAAACGTTTTTTCAATCGGATACAGTTACAAATATCGTCAGGCAGTTTGGGTTTGTTATGTGCTTTTCGCCGACAATTTAAAATTGCCGCAAGTTAAAAGAAGCAATAAATTCAAAATCGATTTTTCCGTAAAAAATCCCACTACTCCGCAGGATTACACCCGAAGCGGTTACGATCGAGGACATTTAGCACCTGCTGCCGATATGACTTATTCAATTCAGGCTATGGAAGACAGTTTTCTTATGACCAATATTTCACCGCAAATTCCGGGTTGTAATCGTGGAATTTGGCGGAGAGTGGAAACCCAAGTAAGAAAATGGGCTTATCAAGAGGAAATTTTGTATATCATCACCGGCCCAATTTTTGATGACCAGAGCAATAAAAAGTTAGGCAAAACCGATATTCCTGTGCCGGTTGCTTTTTATAAAATTGTCTTTGATATGACTCCTCCATGCAAAATGATCGGCTTTATTGTGCCGAACCAAACTACCAAAAAGCGTGTTCCAAGTTTCGTGGTTTCCGTAGATGAAATCGAAAAATTAACCTCTAATGACTTCTTTCCCGCTCTCCCCGATGAGGATGAGAATATCCTCGAAAGCAAAAAAGATTTTAAATCCTGGAATCACTCTACTTTAAACCGTTAAAATTTCCGATTTTTGTTTTTTGCAGAGACTAACGCCGCCACTCAAAAAAACTAAATTTATTTTGAGAAATATTTAAGTCTTAAAGAATTTAACATCAAAAGTCCCATGATAATTGAAGCAGCAATTTTTACATAATGATTTCCGCCGCAGCAGCCGCTCTCGTGTACATGGTTAAAAATTTGACTATTCGGAATTTCGACGCCCAAGAGATTAATTAAAACTCCCGCCACGATTGCCCAGAATGCTATAACTATCATTGATAAAATTGTCGCCTTATTGCCGAGCATTGAACGCATTGCCGCTATCGAAACGGTATTCGTCGCAGGGCCTGCAACCAGAAAAATTAAAACCGCTCCCGGCGAAAAACCTTTCAAAAAAAGCGTCAGCGCAACCGGGACAGAAGCACTTGAGCACACATAAAGCGGAATTGCAATCAAAATAACAATCACAAATTCCAATGCCATGTTGCCATTAAGATATGAAGCCCCGAAATCGGCAGGAACTACGGTTTGAATCAATGCCGCCAATAGAATGCCAACCAACAAGGAGGGGGAAGTGCTTTTCAGCATCTTCCCGAAACCGTAATTAAAGATAAAATTTATTGAAGAAGCAAAACTTTTTTTGGTTGTAACTGTTTCAGTTTGTTTATGTGAATGACAACAGCAGCAACAATGTTTTTCCTCGGTTGCTTTTTCAGCTTCCTCAACTTTTTTCAGCTCTCCACCGCAGAATTTGTCAATAATCAAACCGCTGGTCATGCCGGTTAAAAAGGCAAAAATCGGACGAAAAATCGCCATAACCCAGCCCAACATACTCCAAGTTACAACGATGCTGTCAATTCCGGTTTGAGGTGTGGCAATGAAAAATGCTCCAGTCGCGCCACGGCTTGCGCCCTCTTCTTTGATTGAAGCCGCAACCGGGATAATTCCGCATGAGCACAAGGGCAACGGTACGCCCAACAATACTGCTTTCAAAATCGGAAAAACCCCTTTGCCGCTTAAATGCTTTTTCACCAGCTCATGCGGCAGCAAAAGAGCAATAACTCCCGCCAAAATATATCCAATTAACAGCCACGGCGCAAGCTCCGAAAAAACCGCAACGAAATTATCCAAATAAACTTTCAAATACTCCCAATTTTTCTCCATAATTCCCTCCTCAAATTTTAATGTCTTAATTTATTTTATCAATTCAGTTCCAATTTGCAATATTGCCCCTGCCTGATAGCAGATAAAGGTCAGAGTATATGCCAAAGCAAAAAGCCCGACCGCCTCAATAATTGCCGTTTTCCAAGAATTCAACTCTCGCTTGATAATCGCCAATGTCGCAAGACACGGTATTGAAAGCAAGCAGAAAAGCATGATACAGAATGCCTGCAACGGTGTATAATGCGCCACCAAACGATCTCTGAATGAAACAGAATCCGCTTCCGCTTCACCCTCGGCAAAAAGTATCCCCAGTTGAGCCACAAAAACCTCTTTCGCCGCCAATGCACCGATAGAAGCAGTTACAATTTGCCAATCGAATCCGAGCGGAGCAAATATCGGTTCCAAAAACTTCCCGACTCTGCCGGAAACAGTGTATTCCATTTGCTCTGCCAATTTCATATTTTCAAGTTTAATAATTTCGGCTTCTTTATCTTCTTCATTTAATTGAGAAAAATTCTCAATTTGTGTTTGCAATGTAGCATAATTTTGCGAAAACACCTTTTTCTCCGGGAAAGTATTGCAAATATAGAGAATCACGCTTGTTGCCAGAATGATTGTTCCGGCCTTCTGCAAATACATTTTGCCTCTATCCCACATGTGGAACATCAAGCTTTTGAGTGTCGGCATACGATATGGCGGAAGTTCCATTAAATAAATTTCGCCGTCACCTTTGAAAATGGTATTTTTCATCACCGATGCCGCCAAAAGTGCCACAATTACCCCAATCAGGTAAATCAACCACATCATAAATGCCTGGTACTTGTGGGCAAAAAATGCCGGAATCAACAACGCATAAATCGGCAATCTCGCTCCACAACTCATCAATGGAAGCACCATGATAGTTATTTTGCGATCCCTCTCCGACTCAATTGTTCTGGTCGCCATGATTGCCGGAACAGTACAGCCGAATCCCAAAACCAACGGCACAAAGGATTTACCTTGAAGTCCGAATCTCCGCATAATTCCGTCCATCACAAAAGCGGCTCGTGACATATATCCCGATTCCTCCAAAATCGCAATCGCAAAAAAGAGGAAAAGAATATTCGGCAAAAATACAATCACTCCCCCTACCCCATGGATAATTCCGTCTGTGACCAAACTGCGGAAAAACGGCAGAGTTTCAGGAGACCAGATGTTTTTTATTGTATCACTTAAATAGGAGAAGAAGCTTTCAATATAACCCATCAAAGGGTCGGCAACATTGAAAGTAAAATAGAATGTTAAATACATTATCAGCAAAAACAACGGCAATCCCAAAAACTTATTGGTCATAACCATATCAATTTTGTCTGAAATCTCCCGGCGACGCTCCTGCGTAAAGCTGATTGCATGTCGGCAAGCCCCTGCCAACATCGCATAACGGCAATCCGCCATAAAAGTTTCCGCTTCGATTGCATGTTTTTTCTGCAAATGCTCAATCTCTGCGGCAACTTTTGCATGCACTGCTTTTAATTCATCAAGCTGCATAACCGATTTGTCTTTTTCCAGAAGTTTAATTGCAAAAAATCGTGCCGGGATATGAGAATATTGAGGCAAATCCAACTGCTCAATTTCCGCAGAAATTGCCTCTATCGCTTCATCAATGTCGCGACCGTAACTCAACATCGGCACACCGTGATTTTCCAGATGATTCAGAGTATAATGGAGTTTTTTCATCAACGAAAAAATACCGTTATTTTTTGATCCGACAGTTTTTACAATCGGTGCGCCGAAGTATTTCTCCAATTTTTCAGTATTGAAGCACAAACCTTTTTTCTCGGCATCATCACTCATATTAAATGCCAGAAGCATCGGGATATGAAGCTCAGCAAGTTGAGTTGTCAAATACAAACTCCGTTGAGGAATTGTACTATCTATCACATTCAAAATTAAGTCGATTCCGTCTTTGGTAAGTTCCTGAAAAGCAACTTTCTCCTCCGGCGAACTGGAAGATAAGGAGTAAACTCCCGGTAAATCTATAATTTCAATTTCCATCTCATTGAGTTTAAAAAATCCGGACTTGCTCTCGACAGTCACACCGGAATAATTTCCGACATGCTGACGGGTACCGGTCAACAAATTGAAAATTGAAGTTTTCCCGCAATTGGGATTTCCTGCAAGTGCAATTTTGAAATTCTTTTTCATATTTTCACCATCAAATATCAATTAATTTTATTTCGGGAATAATATATCATAAATTTCAATAAATGCAAATTAGTTTCAACTAAATTTTTCAATATTTTAAAAAAATAATTTTGTTTATTTTATTTTTTTGTTTTTTTCGGAACTTATACTCACCTAAACAATGAAAAAACGAGAGCGATAATTAAATATTCAACGAAGAAAATATTAAAAAATATTCTTTTGTCAATTTGAAATTTATAATTATTGCTATTATATTATTTTTTTACAATATTAACTTGTATATCAGGAGAGCAAAATGAAAAAAATACTGTTTGGATGTTTGGTTATAGTACTCTTTTGTGGCATTCTAAAAGCGGAAGATTTAATTTCAGTTACAGAACAGGTATCTATGTGGATAGATAATAAATATACACATGAACGTTCTAAAAACCTTGCTAATAAAAAGTGT
>JAZRSP010000548.1:0-1027 GCA_045651565.1 Victivallaceae bacterium
AAAGATTGTTGTACTGCCATACGATGCGACATGGAAAGCAGCTTTTGCAAAAATAAAACGTGAGATCGAAGAAGCAATCGGCGATTTGATAATCGGCATTGAACACGTCGGAAGCACCTCGGTCGAAGGAATGTCCGCCAAGCCGTGTATCGATATCGACGTAATTATCAATGATTATTCGTCATTTGCTACGGTAGTGGACGGTTTGAAATCAATCGGATACATCCACGAGGGCGATCTTGGCATCAAGGATAGAGAAGCATTCAAATATACGGAAAAAACGCATTTGATGACACACCATCTGTACGTATGCCCGAAATCCTCGGAAGAATTGCGCCGTCATATCGGCTTCAGAGATTTTCTCCGGAGCAATCCCGAAGCAGTAAAAAAGTACAGCCTGATAAAAGAAAAAGTCGCCCGGTTATTTCCCGATGATATAGATGGATACATAAAATATAAATCACCATGCATTGAAGAACTGTATCAAAAATGCGGTTTAATGTGAATTGATTGAATGCGATTGCTGAAAGTAAAAAACAGGAAATAAAAAGTAATTGTCATTAAAAGCATCATGTTTTTGCAAAAGTGCACTTGCAATGCAAAAGAAATCGTATATATTATAGAAAAATGATGATTTTTTACGCAAACAAGGATTAAATGCAATGATAATTTCTTTTTCTGTTACGAACTTCAGGTCTTTTCGGGAGCGGCAAACCTTAAATCTACATGTGGAGCAAGGCGATGAACTGGCTCAAAATATTGCCTATTCTGATAAAGAGGGAAAAATTCCGGTGTTGCGAACAGCTGCTGTTTATGGGGCAAACGCCAGCGGTAAAAGTAATTTATTGCGGGCTATGCTCTATGCTTTGCAGATTATTCTTAATTCACAAAGATTTGATCGCAATGCATCAATGCCATTTTACGAGCCTTTTGCTTTGGATGAGGAATCGCAGCAGAAACCAGTTGAATTTTCTCTGGACTTTATTGCATTTGGAACGCGTTACCGTTATGCCTTTGCATATACGGC
>JAZRSP010000549.1:0-2482 GCA_045651565.1 Victivallaceae bacterium
ATCGTACTTATCTTCTGCCTTGTAGTAACGTGCCATTTCTTTGACTTCATCCGGGGTAAAGCCGAAATACTGGCTGTACTTGTTTTCAAGGATCGTATTGATTTTAGGGTTATTCAGACCGCTGAAAATACTCTCCTTTGCCACACGCAAAATCCCGGTCAGAAAACCGTAAGAAAGATGTTTGTTATCCTTTAAGCCTCCGGAGAAAAGATTACGCATAAAGCGGATAACAGAATCGTAAAATCCACGCATATATCCCTGCTGAATGGGGGTATCGTATTCATCAACGATGATTATGGGGGCAATACCATAGTGCTTGTCAAGCATTTCTGAAAGGGTCGCAAATGCCGCCATACAATCATTTTCATCAGCTTTACCATCCAAAAAATCTTTGATTTTCTGCTTATCATATGCATTGAGGGCAGGACTTTCCAACAATTCAAGATGGCGTTCAAATTCTTTCTGCAGCAACTTGTAAATATTGCCGTAAGTATCTTGCCACGTTTCGCATTTGACATCTTTGAAAGAAACAAAGATTACCGGATATTTTCCATGATAATCCCTGTATTTCTGACCGCACGCCCAAATCTTTTTGTTTTTGAAATAGACGGAAGTGTCTTCATCGCTCTTTTCAAAAAAGGTGCGGAGCATATCCATATTAAGGGTTTTCCCGAAACGGCGGGGACGGGTGAACAAAGAGACCATGGGGCGTTCATCCAGAAAATCTTTGATGAGCATGGTTTTGTCAATGTAATAATATTCTGTCGAAGCCAGACGGTAATCAGAAATACCAATGGGCAGCGGTAGATTTTCTTGTAGAGCGACTTTTGCATAAGCTCCGCTGCGAATACGCTGATCGGTCGGTTTGGGCGTTCCAACAGGAATCATCCATGCTTTACCCATTTTGCGAGCTCGGGCAATTTTTCCCTGCTTGCACAATTCAGACACCCGGCGGGGAGTCAATCCCCAAAGGGCTGCCGCATCTTTAACTTTCATCATATCCGCCATAATAATCTCCTGAAAGGTTCTGTTCACAAAGATATTATACCACACTTGCGGAATAAAATCAAGCAGAGATGCGGAATAATTCCGTAAAAATGCGGAATAATGTAAAATTACTTTGATATTATTCCGAAACGGTGTGATTTATGCCGTGAAAATGCTGGATGATTTCCGAATTAAAATTAAATGACTTCCTTAAAACGGATGGTCAGAATTGCGCTGTTCTCTTACTCGGTTTGAGGAACGCTTATCACCTCCAGGAAAAAACTTTCTTTAAAAAGTTTTTTCTCTTCCCCAAGCTCTAATCGCGCTTTACTTTATAGCGTTGGCGCGCAGAATTGCGCCGGATATTTGATTGTTGTTGGCGGTGGCAGTGCTGCGGACAATGCTGGAACTTTCATTGATAAAAGTTTCGGCGGTTTTGCGGAGGTCGCTGCTGACAGGCTTGGCGAAAGTCGTTCCCATTAAAGCAATAGCAATCAATGCAAACAAAAGGAAAAAAGTTGTACGGTTGAACAATAATTTTTTCATCGCTTACCTGCCTTTCTAAAGTTTATTCTTCAAGTTTGAGATCACGCGCCATTTCGAGATCTCCACGATCTATTTCATGATTGTCGATCAGTTCGAGTTCGGACTGCCATCGCTTCAGGTTCCATAATTCCACGCCGATTTCCACGCCGATAATGATTGCCTCGGAGCCCGGCGCCAGAGCGGCACTTTCCCGGAACTCGTTGGGCAACGTCAAACGCCCCTGCGGGGTGATCTTTGCCGAAGCACTCCAGGCGCCGAACCGTCGCAGATCACGCCGTTTAAGCATGCTCATACCGGCCTTGCGAATATCGTCGGCATCGCGGCGGCGCATTTCTGCATAGACGCGTTCCGGATAGATCGCCAGAGCGCCTTCGGGCAGACAATAAAAAACAACATCGCCATTGCCGTCAGCGAGAAAATCCTCAATCAAACGCGGCGGCAGCTTGAATCTGCCGTTGGCATCGATAAGGATGCGATCCTGTCCGCAAAAAGCCAGCATGGTTTTTTACCTGTTTATACCAATATTCATTCCAATTTGTTCCAATATAATCCAAATTATTCCAAAATGCAAATAAAAAAGCAAAAAAAACAGAAAAAAAGCGTTAAAACAAAAGAAAACAAAGAACAGGAAAGAGTTTGATAGCAAATAGCTTGCCAAGCCAGACAAAGCCAAGATGGTCCCGACCGAACTATGCCAACCAAAGCAGCGGAGAACACAAAAAAATCCGTTAATTAGTGTTCTTCCAAACATAGCGCCCGCAAAAAGCGGAAGTTTTTGTTGAAAATCTGCAAAAAACGCTTGAAAATAATGTGTTTAATGCTAAATTTATGGGTGAATGATATTTATTAAAATAAAATACTCGAAGGGAACCTAAAATGGTATATCATATATCCAACGGAGAAGTTAGCACCGGTATAATTCTTGAAATGGGTGACTATATGTACATCA
>JAZRSP010000550.1:0-2277 GCA_045651565.1 Victivallaceae bacterium
GTTTATCTTACGCAGAGCCCCGGATATTCACGGACAGCCAATGTCCTCAACAAAAAGCTGGATGCGCTTCCTTTGCCCGACGGATATCAGTTATTAGGATATGGTCAAAACAATTTTGAAGTGTGTGCACAAGGGAATACGCTGGAAGAAGCTCTGGATAAGTTGGAATGGCTGATCGATGAACTGAAAAAGTATCGGAGTTATAAAATTGTTTTCCGGGAAGATTAGTCCTCCCAATTTATCCGTTGCCGCCCATCTATTTTTGAGGGATAAGGTCGTTATTCTCCGTTTTGCAGCAAGATGGCATAACACTGCAGTGTGCTTCAAGTGATTTTCTTTCTCCGGCGGAGGTCTAACTGACCTCTTATCGCGGAGAATTTGGGGAGATTTTATGAGGATTTTGTCGGTAAACAGCCCTCTCTCCATTCTCCACAGAGAAAAATCAGCAGAAGCAGAAAAGTTGCAAATCCCTTTGACACAAACTGTTTTACGCAGGAAACAAAACAGTCTGAATCAGAGATCTGACTCGGACGGAGAATACATTTTTTCAATAATTTCATGTTTTGTTTTCGGCGACCACTGTGGGCGCAAGACATTCACAACATAAAAATGTTCTATCATCTGGTACAGGCTCATTGAATATATCAAGGAACATTGGCGGTCCGGGAATAATTTTTGCACCGCAGCTCAAACAACGGGCAAGGGAACATTGCCGGATCTTTCCGGTATTGAAACTGCACTCAAGAAAAAATTTTATTTCCGGCGGAATTTCTTCTGCCCCGTCAGTTCGCAGCATCTTTAAATAAGCCGAACATTCCAGTAATTCGGTGCGCGAGAACTCTCCTCCCGCATCTCCAAAGAGAGAAAAATTGCTGCAGGAAGGACACCACCCGCAATTACCGTCAAGGCTCATAGGTTCAGTGTCTTCAGTTCCGTCATAAATGAAGATATAACCGCAGAGAAAACATCCAATGCGTCGGCTTTTCAACAGATGATTCATATTATTGAATGCCTGACTGCAGAATTTCACAGCAAGTTTTTCATAATCGAATTGCATAAACAGTTACCTCTCCGTGGTTTGACCAGATCTTTCCGTCGATTTCCAGTTGCGGTTCAAATTCTGCGCATTCTCCCGCTAACTGGGGATATTTTTTCATAACAGTATAATCACCGTCTTGCATTTCCGGGATCGGATCGGAAATAAAACAGCGTGTACGCAGTATTTTCAAAACATTTAACAGCCATGCTCCTGAAGTCGCCGCTCCGCCGAAACCTGAACCGTAACGCACATGACAGACAGTTTCAACTGTAATACGGTTGGGGATCAGAAATTCTGCGGCGAACCATTCATTTTCGCAAACGGCATAAAGAAGATGCTGTCCGATTTTTCCGAAACGGTCTGACTTTTCCAATGGGCGAACTCCATCTGCGGAACGGTCAGACGGTATCCAGCTTTCCTGCGGTACGGTTTCTTTGCAGATTGGATCTCGAATCGAAGAATATAATGCCGAAACCGGCAGTCCGGAGCGTATTATCGGATGAAAAAACATCTCTGTTTATGTGCGGTTGCCGCATTGCTTGCCGGTTGTTCATCAACTTCAGGTCGTTCCCGGGCGGTTTCGGTCAAGGATCTGCACAGCTGCCGTCATACCTTTTGCTACTATGCCGGACTATATGGAATCCCTTTAACAATTGTTCAAAGTATCGTTGGACACATGACGCCGGAAATGACCAAACATTATTCTGCTCACGCCAGCTTAAGTGCCAAACGTGAGCAGATGCGCCAACTCCCGGAATTCATGATGTTAATGGGCTTGGAAACAAGGGATGATGAAACGGCAGAACGCGAAGAATTGCGTCGTCTGATCAGTACCCTTCCCATCGAAAAAGTTCGTAAAATCCTTAAAGAGTTACGTTAAACAAAGCGTTCACATTCGGCAAGGATTTGGCTGATGCCATAGAGCGGCAAGTTCAAAAGCCATTCCTCATTCCGATAGTCGGACATGGAAGTACGGATAGATATAGCCGGAGTATATTTGTCGGAATAAACCTTCAAACTTTTGGCTTTCAAATTTTCTTCCGCCTTGACTTCTACCGGGTAGATACCGGATTTGTACTGAAACACGAAATCCACTTCAGCGGTGGCGTGTTCAGCACTCCAATAACAGGGAACCAAATTCAGTCCGCAGCGTAATTCCTGGGCGACATACTGCTCGGTCAAAGCTCCTTTGAATTCATTAAAGAAGGCGTTACCATGCAGCAATGTTGTGGCATCAA
>JAZRSP010000551.1:0-4744 GCA_045651565.1 Victivallaceae bacterium
AGTCGCTGATACCGATAAGTTGATCTTTGGATTTACAACGGCAGGCGAGGTCAACCATTCTGGGGTCGATATGGCGGCCGTCGATAATAAGTTCGACGCTGACTCGGTTGTCGGTTAAAACCACATTGGTAATAGACATATCTCTCTGGTGGAGTGTCGGCATACCATTAAAAAGGTGGGTACAATGACTTGCTCCGGCATCGATAGAGCGCAGGGTTTTTTCTTCGCTGGCGATACTGTGGCCCATTGACGGCACGACATTGTGCATGCAGAGAAGTTCGACCAAGTCCACTGCATTGTCCAAGCCGGGCGCAAAGGTCATAAGTTTAATTAATCCGTCACCGGCACTGATAAGTTCTTTGGCATAGCCGAGGTCGATCGGCACGATTGCGTCAAGATATTGCGCTCCGCATTTTTGGGGGTGCAAAAAAGGCCCTTCGACATTAATTCCGATAGGTTCTGCGCCTTGGCAGCCTTGACGAATAACTTTGGCAAGTTCTGCGAGGTTATTAAGCATTTTGTCGTGGGTGTCGGAAACAACCGTCGGCACAAATGAGGTAACTCCGCGGTTAGCCAAAACTAAACTCATGTCATTCAGGGAGTTCGGAGAACTCAAAACCGCCGAACTGTCAAAACCGCCCGCTCCGTGAATATGAATATCGACAAATCCGGGGGTAGCATAGGCATTTTCGAAAAAATATACTTCGATATTGTCTTCCAAGTCAAAACTTGAAATTCCACCGATTGCCAAAATATTTTCCCCTTCGCAGAGAATTGCACCATTCTCCAAAATATCGGGGGTATACATCAAATCGCATACAAAAAGCGTACGCTTTTTTCTGTTGTTATTTACATTACCAGTCATTATTTTTCCTCCCAAACAATCAAATCTTCGCCATTAAGGATGTCTTTGTACTTCGGCAACTCGAAGTTGCCGTTGTTTCTTGTTTTCAAAGTATAAGCACAGATATAACTCAATCTGTGAAGTTCGTTAATATATTTGCCGCAGAAATTGAGTTCTTCCAGCAGAAGTTCTCTGTTGTAACCACAGTTATTCATGATGACATTAGAAGTTTTCCAATTAGGCAGCATGGAGTTGGTAAGAGATAAATCGCCTTTGTCGATAAGTTTGATCATGTCGAGCCACTTTCTCCCCATATCGGCTCGGCTTATCAGGCAGAAAGGAGTCCAACTGTATAGATACATACCGGGACTATCCCGCATAAGTTCAGCACGGCCTGAACTGAATTGATAATTTAAATTTATTTGAGTTTCGATAAGATTTATTACTAAATTTTTGAGAAAATGTTTATCAAAATCAGCGAGGAAATTGTAATATTTTTCTAATGAATCGTTGTCGAATTTATCAATATTCTGCTTGTTCAGTGCAGTTTCAAAAATGCGGATAACTTCCTTAATGATTGCATAATCGACAAATTGACAATTATCGGTTTCCACAAGGTTGATTAAGTTGTCAAGGTCTTTTTTGACCTCATAGATATTGTTTTCCGCTAAATTTTTAGCAACAGCAGTTCTGATAGGCATAACTTTTGCTTTAAATTCAGTACAGAGTTCAGCTCTCGCCTCAAATACGGTTTTTTCGTTAATGGCTGAGTTGGCAAAATCAGTTTTTCTTCCATCGGCAATTAAGGGGTGGTTTGCATATTGCCAAATATTGTACGGAACTCCGAATTCATGGTAGATCGAGGCGGTATTGGTCAATTTGACTGTGCCGACGATATAGAGTACCAAATACGGTATCCCGATAAGAAGAAGCGGCCACAGAATCAATACTCCGCCGATTCCTAAACCGTGCCCCCAGCGGCGGGCTTTATCTCTATTTCTCTGGGCTTGCAGGACAGAGAGCATGAATGCCGAATCGACTTTTTTGGCGACGATATTGTAGGCGTAGCGGTGGCGCAAAATCGCCAATGCAGCATTTTTGAGCCTGAATGTCATAGCAGTAAAACCGCTTAAAGTGAAGATGAAACTCAAAATTAATATTCCGACGAAAAAGCCGCCAACTAAATTTTCCCATGGTTCCTGCTCAAAAGTTAAGTCCAAAATCCGGTGAGCCCAATTAAAAAAAATTACCAGATAGACGAAAACTGTCATTACAATCATATTGGTTGAGTAAAAAATCGCCGCCGCCCGTCCGCAATTCATGGTGTAGTTGGTCAATCGGCGTAATTTCGTCGCCAGTGGTGCCCACATGCAATAATTCCAGCCCAAACGGAAAATGGGAATAAATGTCAGCATTATCCGCCAGCCGGGGGTAATATTGTATTGACTTTTCGGGACGACCCGATAGCAGCGGTAGGCAAACATCCAAGTAAAATAGCATGTCGCACAAAAACCAATCACAGACAATGCAAAAACTGCACCCATGCACTTGTAGTTAAGCAGAAATGACCGCCATTCGTCATTGTAAAGGCCGAAAAGAAAGTTCAATAACGGAACAAGTGTGATCAGAAGCGAAATCATCATATAGGAGTGTTCCCGCTTCAATGCACCGATATTATAACGCCATCTTGCGGTTAAATGCGGCAGCACTGCATTAAATGAGGTATCTTCAATTTTGTGATAAGTACCGATAATGCCATCTTTGATCAGACTTCTGGCATTAATTTCCCCGTCGATTAAGTGAGCAATAACAACTCGCTCTTCAAAGGGCCCTAATTCTCGCTCTTTTACTTTCACAAAATACGGCATAGTTTTAATTTCTCCAATTATTTTTAGCGAATTTGTCCGTCGCCCAAAACCAAATATTTATAAATTGTAAGTTCTTTTGCTCCCATCGGGCCTCTGGCGTGGAGTTTGTCGGTAGAAATTCCGATTTCTGCGCCCATGCCGAATTCTCCGCCGTCGGTGAAGCGGGTTGAAGCATTGTGGTAAACGGTTGATGAATCGACATTGGCAAGGAAAATTTCTGCATTAACCTGGTTTTCGGTCAAAATTGCATCGCTGTGTTTACTTCCGAATTTATTGATATGCTCGACTGCTTCCGAAACATCTGCAACAACTTTGATATTGAGTTCTTTTGCCAAATATTCACGGTAGAAGTCTTCTTCGCAAGTTTCAATCAGTTTGTCAGAGAAATTAAGAAGGGATTTTTCTGCATGAATCGTTACATCTTTGCTCAAAAGTCTTTCGACTAACTTCGGCATAAATTCTGCGGCAATCTCACGGTGGAGCAGAATTGTTTCAACTGCATTGCAGGCACTGGGGCGTTGAACTTTGGCATTTTCGATAATGTCAAGTGCCTTAATTTGATTTGCTGATGCATCGACGAAAATGTGGCAGACTCCTTTGTAGTGTTTAAGTACCGGAATTGTCGCTTCTCGGGTGACGGTGCGGATCAAGCCTTCACCGCCACGAGGAATAATCAAGTCAACATATTTGTCAAGTTTCACCAGCATATTAACTGCTTGACGGTCTGTCCAGGGCAGTAATTGTACCGCTCCGTCAACCAAACCATTTTCCATGCCGGCATTATTCATCACTTCGGCAATTGCTTTGTTTGAGTTAAATGCTTCGCTGCCGCCACGCAAAAGGACGGTGTTGCCGGCTTTGAGACAGATTCCTGCGGCATCGGCAGTAACATTGGGGCGTGATTCATAAATAATACCGATTACCCCCATAGGAACGGAAATTTTGCGAATAGTTAAGCCGTTGGGACGGGTGGTTTCAGAGAGAATTTTCCCGACAGGGTCATCTTCATCGGCAACAATTTTCAAACCGTCAGCCATGCCCTTGATGCGGTCGTCATTCAAAAAAAGACGGTCGAGCATTGCGGGAGTAAGTCCGTTTTTTTCGCCGTTTGCCATGTCAATAGCATTCGCCGCTTTGATTGCTTCGCTATTCATCATAATTGCATCAGCCATCGCATAGAGTAATTTGACCTTGTCGGCGCTTTTCATTACCGCCAAAGCTCGGGCAGCTTTTACTGCTTTTTCGCCCATGAAATTCAGTTCTTTCTGCATATCTTCCATTTTTCTGTTTCTCCAATAAAATTCATAATAAATTACACATAAAGAAATATATCACAAACAATGAGAATTTCAAATAAATAAAGAATAAGAAATAAAAAAAGTTTGACTATTTATAAAAATGGACTATATTATATCACCGCAAAAATGAAAAATGTGTCCGGATAGCTCAGTGGATAGAGCAGAAGTTTCCTAAACTTTTGGTCGGAGGTTCGATTCCTCTTCCGGATACCATTTTTTTGGGGGTAAGAGATAGATAGCGATGTGGAGCAGAGTAAAAAAATAAAATCAAGCATTGAAATAAATTTCTGCTTGCTTTTCATTTTTTACTTGTTGACCCCTTTTTTATCAAAAAGGTCTCCTGCTCCATCGCTATCGATTGCCTTTGCGTTACTCGACCTTTCGGTCTTGCGTTACTCAAGGCACAAATTTTGCTCTTTTTGTATTTGGTGCCGATAATAATATCGGCTCAAATCTTGTTAGCGCAAAATTGGTCCTCTTCCGGATACCATTTTTTTGCCCGGATGGGCAAAAAAACATGAAGCCTGATAAGGATTCGCTTCATGGCACGCTAGTGCCGCTTCATGCTCCGTTAGGAGCGCTTCATACGGCGAAAGCCGTGCTTCATGAGAATGAAGCCTTATCAGATGAAGCATTATTCCGCTAACGCTTCACAATATGAAGCATTTGCTAGCGCAAATATGAAGCATAATCGCCTAAAAGTCAATTATATAATAAGGAATTTTTGATACTGC
>JAZRSP010000552.1:0-8370 GCA_045651565.1 Victivallaceae bacterium
TGTCGCGCGTTTCTTTTACGACATTATAAACAGAATCATCGGATTTTGAATAAAGAAACAATGTATCATGAGTTCTTACAAAATTGTGACTATCGGCGGCACCACTCATTTTATTTGGATACCGCCATATTATTTCATTTCGGAAATTATCTTCTCCGAAAATTTCATCTAATAAGATTTTTACATAATGCCCGATGTGCCAGTCTAAATGAACATAAATACTGGCGGTCTCACTCATAACTGACTTGATTGCGCAAAGGTTTTCATACATCCAGTTGAGATACTTTTCTTTGTCCCAAACATCGCCATACATTACTTCTTCAAATTCCTTGAAGTCTTTATCTTCCAGTTCTTCTTCGGCCTTGGCGATAGCTTCTGCCACTTTCGGGTTACGGCGGATATAAATCTTTTTGGCATAGTCAGCTCCGCTGGCAAAGGGCGGGTCAATGTAAACAAGGTCAACGGTTATACCCTGTTCTTTCAAATAAGCACAGGCAGAAACACATTCGCCCCTGATAACCATATTACCGTCAGGATTGGTACCGATGGTTTCCTGTTTTTCCATTTCATACAGCGGCATACCGCGTTTAAGTTTACCCGTAACCTCATACGCCCCTTTGTACCGCAGAGTACGCTTGAAATTATCCAGCAAAGCCTGACCTTCGATCGGCTCCGGAAAGAAAGGAATATATTTGATCGGCATAATTATTTCTCCTCTTGCTTCAGCGTAATTAAAAATCGTATTAAACTGCCAGTCTGGTACATTATGTATTCCAAAGCGATTTTTGAAGTACCGTTTCCGTGTTTTGCATAGTTGTTCATATAAGTGGTATATTGGTTCTGAACTTTTTCAAAATAATTGCTTAACTCGGCAGGGATGCCGTGATCTTTCATAAATTTTCCGTACTCGGATTTGTAATTTTCCAATGACTTTTCACCGCCGAAAAATTCTCTAAAAAACTGTTCAAGAGCTTTTCTAAATGAATCAGCACAATCACTTGCGTTTTTATCAGTCGCATCGGCATAGGCTTTCAGTGCTTTAATCCAAGCTATTCTCGCTTCCGGATATTCTGCCAACCATTGTAACGGTTCAGTTACAAGTTTATCATCAAGTTCTCTTACACCTTTCGGAAAGATAAATACTCCGTCTTGATCCTCTATAGTATCAAATGGGATATGGCTATCAACAAGAGCCTCTTTTACATGTGGCAAAACTCTATCTTTAGCTCCAACCGAAGAATCATGGATATTAGCTAACACAATCAATGCAGCAAGGAAATCTTTGAAGTTATCTTTTTTATTCTCGAAATACCCCCATATTCTAGAAAGACCAGTTTCGGTAAGCCAAGAAAAGTTATCATGTATCATCTCGACACCAATCGAATAACAAAATTCTTGCTCCGATAAAATATCAAAAAAAAGTTGATTGTCATGAAAAAAAACTTGCATCCTAGCCATAAAAATTTTCTGGTTTTCAGTATCGTTAAAACCGATGCCAAGAGCAGCACGATAATCAAGATAATTCATAGTTGCACAGCCTCAAAGAATTTTTTAATTGCGGTTGCAGTCTTGTTTATCCGTTCTTGCTCTAATTCGGAATCTTCCAAGTAGAGATATTCAAAACGATCGTACTTGAATGCCTCATTGTTTTTTTGCAGGAATGTGCTCTCAACAAATGCTTTCTTATCTTTGAAAGTCGGGTCATTGGCATAAATTACACCTTTGGTCTCAACTATGATTGCCCGGTGGATTGCTCCATCTTTGCGTTGAATAATGAGAAAGTCCGGTGTATACATCCCAATGTATTTCCAATAGGAACCCGTCTTTTTATAACAACGTATCCTGAATTCCGTTAACGCCCGGTCTCCATTGTAATAGACTTCCAGATTCAGGCTATTGACGCAATCAAGCAACAGAACTTCCTGCAAAAAGAGCTGTTCAAAGCTGCTGTCAGTGCGATATGGCAGATAGTGATATGATTGGTCTTTGTGAGGAGGCACATCAATTTCATTGCGCAACTTGTCTGCCATAGCTTTCTGTCCGATACTTTCCAGCATTTCAATTGTTTTTTGCTGTTCTTCAGACAACCCTTTCCCCTCATCTGCATCGACAATACGCTGCACGGTTGATTGATCAGGATAAAAGTTTTCCGGAGTTGCAGTCGGTATGGTTGAGGTGAAGTTTTCAACTTTCAGAAGTCTGGCATCTTCCGGTATCAACTCTTCACTGCTTTTGAAAGTGCACTTGGCATAAAAGGCTTTTCGGATATTGGCGTTGATCAAGTCGAGACGATACGCCGGATTGAAATAAGTTACGCCATCTTCAGAAATGGTGATCTTGGCAAACAACTTTTTCAATACGGCATCATACGGTTGAAGCAACTTCATAAAATCTGCAATCAATCCGAAACCGCCTTTGGCAATATTGTAGAGCCAGGAATTGTAATTGGCGATGATTTTATTACTACCGGTAAGTTGAGTCGCAATGCCGGTATCTTTCAAGCGGTCTTTCATCTCTGCCGTATTTATCGAACCGTAGTGTTCAGTATTGTCGGCAGATACAGACAACTCCTGTATGGTATCTCGTTTTTCATCAATGACCAATTCCTGATGTTGTACCCGCAACTGATAGAATTTGACTGGCGGCAATGATAAATGTGCTGTACGATCAAAACGCTTTAATTCGGTCAGTCGTGTCGATGAACCACGTTCAAATTCGGATATGGAAATGTGATGTTGCTGTTCCAATTGTTTATTAAGAGCCTCTGCATTGCTGTCATTCAAGCAAATCAAAGCGGTTTCAACTGCATTTTTCTGCACTTGCCGCAAACAACGGCAGGAGGTTTGCAACACCATATTGGTCGGACAATCTCCCTCTTGAGAAAGAATAATCCCGGTCAAACTGCGGCAGTCCCAGCCCTCTTTGCCGATTTGAGCAAGCAAGATGATTCTGATTTTTGAAAACGGTTTATCCAAACTGGCAAACTCAAGATCGCTGTCTGCCGGTTTAGGATAAACTTTATTACCGCCATGATAACGCAAGATAACTTCAGAAGCGTTTAATCCGTATTCTTCGGCAAGTTTTACTGCCAACGGATAAACTTCTGTTTCTAGGGTTTCAATAAGACCGCAGTAAATTCCAAGTTTGGCACACGTTCCGTCAGGATAAACGGTGTCTTTATAGTTGGCAAAGAAATCCCGGATGCCCTGTTCGACGATTTGCAAACGCGGTAAATCTTTAACGATTTTCACAATCGGCTTTTTCAAAAAGTTGCCAATACCATTCACCAGAGGGTAGTAATACACGATATTGGAAATTTCAATGGATGCAACGGTTAACCCCTCTGTAACAGCAATCTTTTCAGTCTTTGCCAGATATGGTGTTCCGGAAAAACCGATTACACTATTAAGCGTGTGGTTTTCCATCCAGTTGTTGACTACGGCACGGAGTTTCTTATCATCGGTCGCAGCATGATGGACTTCATCAATAAAAACTGATAGATGCGGCAGTTTGCCAATGAGGTTACGCAGTTCATTTGCCTGTCGGTCTTTGTCATCATCAGTTTTTTCAATCAGCTGCAACTGTCCGGCTTTTTCATCAACATCAACCCGGTCAAGAATGACTTTTTCGGCGTTAGTAACTGCAACTAAACCAAAAAGATCCTGCAGTGGCTGATGTATGGCGATCTTCTGAACATTAGGATTCTTGGTCTTATTGGACTTGCTGGCACTTTTATTTTGATCAAGTACCTCAAAAATCAATTTGCGTTTCAAATTGCTTGCCGCAGGTTCCGGAATCACCCATGACGGATCAAAGTTTTGAATTGTCCGCAAACTCGGAATAACTGAAGATTTCAAACCTGATGGAGCGAAGATGATAAAGTTGTGAGCAAATGCCAGATTATCCGGTTCATTCTCTGCAAAGTATAAGTCCAGATATATGAATGCTGCCATCAAATAAGTTTTCCCGGCTCCCATTGGCAAACTGAAGAGATAGTCCGAATATGAAACGTTGTAGAATACGTTTTTGAAAAATGACTTATAATCAATTCCGTTAGGAGCAGATTTGATTTTTGCAAGTACTTTCGGCGAAAACGGCTTGCCGTCATCATTTGGCATGGAAGCATATTCATACAGAGCTGCTGCAGCGGGATTATTCTGCAAACATTCACGCGCAGTTGCAGTAAGTTCAAGTTCATCCCAATTTATATTGGAATTGAATTCGCCATCTGTAAAAAGATCATAGAGAGAACGGCATTGACAGGCGATTTTCAGAAAGAGATATGTTTTAACAGCCTCAATCTGGGCATCCCGCAATTTTGCTTTGCTGATTACATATGACAACAGTTCCCGTATCGGACAATTATCCGCAGCCAACCACAGATCGCGTTTCTTTTTAATGAGTTTATAAAACATTTTTGTTCTTCCTCTTTACAACGACCTGAATTTTTTCAACAGCGAGGCGGGACGGTTTGGTTTTGCCGTTTTCCCAACGGTTGACGGTGGCGAAACTTACTCCGAGATTGCGGGCAAGGTCTTCCTGTGACCACCCCTGCTGCTGGCGCAGTTTTTTCAATTCTTCAGCAATATTTTCAAACGTAGACATCTCGATTATCCCTGCAATAAATTTGATGCGATATAAGTGATCCCTTGGTAACCTAAGTGTGCAGCCTCAAGCAATGTTAATACCCTACTGAGCCAATCAACAAACGTTACAAAACTTTTACTGTTTTTCTTGAGTTTTTGCACATTATCAATGCCTCCTGCCCGGAATATTGTTCCAGCGAAAACAGACTCCACATTTGATGACAATTCGGAAAATCCAACGATATGGGCGTTAGCAATAATATCTTGGATCAAAAGTAATTTATCCAAAATAAAATTCTTCAGTGATTTGTCGATATTTTCATCATGGAGCAATGAATCAATTAACGGAGATATGTCATCGTAAATTTCTGTTAGAGTGTCTGAATTGATTTGGGGATCGGGATAATGTTGAGCAAGATTACGGGCAACGCTATGCAAATATGCTCTAACTTCTGGCTTATAAGCATCCCTGAAATTATTAACATTTCCTTTTACAGACAATGTCGAAAGTCCACTATATACACCAGTTACCCACTGTAAATCGACTTCAGGATCAAAATCTGGCAATGCTAATACCTGCTTATGAACCGTGTTTGCAAGAGTAAATATTTGTCCGATGTGAACGCCGACTCGAGATTCTTCGTCATCATTAAAAATTTTTTTGATAACTTTGATAGTAGATTCGTTAGTATTTGCTGCTTTTAATTGGTCTAACACGTTAAGCAGTCTTAATGCACTATTTGACTCCATGAAAATTTCCTTCCTAAAATAATATCTTTATGATAAATATAGCATCTGTTATATCTTTTGCAAACGTTTTCTCTCTGGAGCCAGCAAAAAATTTTTGTTTTTTTCAGATGTCGGTCTCGTTTTTTATTTTGAAAATTCACCGTCAGCTGTTATATTACCCGTATCAGACCGAAAAATCAAAAATAGAAAGGATATAAAAATGGCTGATTTAGTAAATGCGGTATTGGAATTTTTGAAACTTAATGGAACTATCTCTGATCTTGAGAAAGACATTTTGGACACTGCGGACAAGTTGTTTAAACAACCTTTCTCCCGCGAAGATGTTCAAAAAAAGGTCGGAGAAAATTATCAAAAACATTATGATATTATTGTCTCTGCAGGCTTAGTATTAGGAGGGAATTTTATGCCATTTCAAGATTTGTCCGATAAGGAACTGCGCGATAACCTCTGCGTTCAATTAATAAAATTGTGCGAAAAAGAAGACGAAGAACTGAAGAAACGCATTGGGCAAGAGTGGCAGAACAGGCTTATCAGAAAATAACTTTGTGCGGAACTGTCAAGAATTGCCTGACAGTTCCGTAATTCATAAAGTTACTTTTCTTCTTCGGGGGTGTCAAGGATATTGCTGTCACGCTCGGAAGTACAGATGGAAGTTCCGGTTTCTTTTTCGATTTGCTTTCGGGTATTTCCGGCAATGGCTCCGCCCTGTTTGGCGACTTCGGCACTCGCTTTGAAGCCTTGCGGATTTTTCTTCTTGGAAAGCTCGGTCGTCGTTGCTTCAGCAAGCATATTGAGAATGAGTTCCATATTGCTCATATTGTCCCGCAGATTCTCTTTGTGCAAGCCTTTCAAATCCTTGTATTGCCGGGTGGTCATCCCAGACCACGCTTGAGAAATAATATCCGTCAATGAGGCATATTCCAAACCTTTGATTCCGCAGCGATCCCATTCATCGGTCAGGTCTTTGCGAATTTCTATCGACTTTATCCGCTGATTGATCCACGCTTCAGAGTAACCTTTGCGGCGATAAGTAAGCAATGCCCGGTTGATCGCCAATTCCGGATCTTCCACCTCTTCCAAACGCTCTTTACCCACCTGTGCCAGCCACCGTTTGAAAGGTTCTGCCTTGGGCGACGGAATGGACTGAATAATCCGGAAAAGCTGTTCCGTATCGGCGACATCGGTTAAACGCATCTTGCCATCTTCTGCCGGAAGTTTCAACTGCCTACAATTTGTAGTCAGTTCGCAACCCTCTTTAGACAAACGACTTTTAAGAACACTCCAATACTTTGCTGCACGTCTTGAATCGGGTTGATCGGTCAAAATCCCGACCACATCGACAACCGAATAATACCATGTTTCACTCTCTGCATCCCACGAGGAACGGATTTTCTTTTCTTCAAACAGTTTTATGGAATGATACTGGGGCATAATTCTTTCTCCAAATTTACTTCAAGGTAAATATAGCACAGCAAAAGTATTTTTCAAGACGTGAAAACTTTTCTACATGGAGATTGGATATGGTTTCGGTAAAGAAAGTGATCAGAACGAAAATATCGAAATTTTTTTATCCGAAGACTTGATATATTGCCCCAAGGGTATATATTAAAAATAGATACCAAATAGCAAGGAGGTGCATCGTGGAAACTGCAAAAATTTTCAAAACCGGGCGGTCGCAGGCAATCAGATTGCCCAAACGTTTCCGTTTCTCCGGGGCAGAGGTTGCCATCCGCAAAGAGGGCAATAATGTGATACTCTCTCCCATCTCTAAAAGAAGTGCATTGGAAGCGTTTCTGGCATTGCCGGGATGTCCTGACTTTGCCGTAGAACGGGATTCAGCACAACAAGTCCAAACAAGGGATCTTTTCTGATGGCACAGTATATTCTTGATACCGATATTTCCTCCTATTTGATCAGGGGAGATCATGAGACTGTTACCAAAAAGTTCTCCGAATTGTACGACAGTTGTGCCATTTCCAGCATCACTGCGGCTGAATTGCAATACGGAGCCAAGAAGCGTAACAACAAACAGTTGACTCAAAAAGTCAAAGCTTTCTGCGATCTGGTTGAAATTATCCCTTGGGATGAAGATGCCGCTAAAGCATACGCCAAGTTGCGTGTAGAACTTGAAACATCCGGTACCCCGATCGGGAATATGGATATGCTGATTGCGGCATCTGCCCTAGCCCGCAAGGCTGTTTTAGTCACCAATAATACAGAACATTTCAGCCGTATTAAGGATTTGAAACTTGGTAATTGGTGTTGAAATTACAATTGCCGTAACAACTCATCTTTCTGCTTTGGTGTCAAAAGGCTTTCCAAACAGGCGGCAAGCCGGGGAATTTGGGATGCCGGAAGACTCGAAATTACCGTCTCAAAGGAACTACCTTGCGACGGCATTTCTCCCAATATCGGCAGATTTTTGACCGCATTGACTTTGGTGTCCAGAGCGACATGGGTATAGCGGGCTGTCATGTCAACAGTTGTGTGTCCGACCAGATCACGCACCACTAACGGATTTACGCCGCTATTGATCAACATACTCACATACGAATGCCGGAACGCATGAAAACCCAAGCGGGAAACATTACGCAGTCGCCTTGTTTCGCCTTCATCGACCGCTTGGAATCCGGCTGCTTCTATCAACTTTTTCGTATCCCTTGAAATGCCTCCCGGATTGTGTTTATAACGTTCTGCCACTTGCGGCAATACATATTCACTTTCCTGCGGGATCGTTTTCAATGCTTCAAAAAGCACATCGCTCATTGGAATTTCCACCCGTTTGGGGCTGGTCGTGGCAGTCTTATGCGGCATGAAGCGGATCAACCGGTGTTCCAGATCAACAGACCGCCATTTCAGCAAACACAAATCTCCGCACCGTGCCCCGGTGTACAATGCCAGTTTATACAGCACCATCATTTCTTCTTTGTAAAGGATGTGGTAATCCGGAGATTGAAGCGTTTCCCAGATCTTCTGCAGCTGTTCGGTCGTAAAGGCTTGCCGCATTTCCGCGCAGCCCGGCTTCTTCTTGAAC
>JAZRSP010000553.1:0-2600 GCA_045651565.1 Victivallaceae bacterium
ATAATATTTTCATTGTAATAGTTTCGTTTTGTTTTTGCAAAGAGCAATGGAATAAAGTCCGCAGAGTTATTTTGAGGATTTTTACGATCAAACCATTTTATCGCGTTGTTAACAAAATCTTCATCTTCAACAAAAAAATCAGATTGTTTGAGTGCAATTTTCCATAACTTTTCATTGGAAATATATTTTTTGACAACGCTTGTGAACAAATCCCGATTTTTATCATAAAAAATTTGTCCGGAAAATTTTGAAATATTATGGTCAGACAACGCTAAAACATAAACCTCTGTCATGCGGTTGAAATTGAAAATGGCAAGTGCTTCCAATAATAATCTTCTTTCAGGAACGGATAAATTTGTTTTGGTATAGAACTCTTTGAAAAAAGATGCCGTATTTTTATCAAATGCCTGATTAAAAAAGCCTGTCTCCTGCAGGCGTTTTAAAGCCGCAAATCGGATACCAGACTGCTGATTCAGCAGGTTGCCCATCATAAAACTTGCTTCATCTTTGGTTTGCAACTGTTTGAAACGCATTAAAAGAGAATATGTATTTTCCGAATTGTTCACATTTAGTTCAGGGTATGAAAAGCGCAACACATTCCCTGACTTCACAGGAAAAATGTATGTCCCTGATTTCAGATTGCTGAATCTTGAAGATGTTTGAATATTATGCGGAGTCTTTGCATTCTGAGGCAACATATATTGAGCAATGATTTGTCGTTGTTCATTGATTTTAACAACCAGAAAAGAATCGGCATCTTTAGCCGCACTCAATGCATTATGGTACAAACTTCCGGCAGAAAGCATTGAACATAAAAAGACTGATAACATAAAAACAATGGAAGATTTTTTCATGATATTTGCTCCTGAATATGTACTTTATAACTCTCACGATACTATAGCACGCGAACACCATTTTTTCAAGATAAAACCGCTTCTTTTACTTGTAAAGAAAACCTTCTTGTGCTATATTACGCAGTTAAGTATCATTATATAAACCAAAGAACTGTAAAATATTTTTGCAGGAACTGCAATATTAAGGATAAAAAATGGACAGATTCAGAAAACTTATTGCGTGTGGTATCTTATTTTTGACATTGGTGTTGTCAATCGGAGCAGTTGCTCCTAAAGAAATCCGTTTAGAGAAAGCTTCTTACCGGAAAATTACTATTTCATGGCAAGCACCGGATGCAACTACCCAGGTTGCCCACTACAAAATTTATCGTGATGGCACCGAACTTGCTACAACGACATCTTTGAATTACACGGATGAAACCGTACAACCGGGAACCAAGTATACTTATAAGATTCTGGCTGTTATCGTCGGCGGCGGAGATTCTGAATTTTCCAGCGAGTTGCCGGTCAGAACTCTGAAATCGGCGACTTTTGAAAACAATCAGCTTGTAGAAAAAGTTGTCGATTCTTTTCATGACACTCCGAAATCCAATCTGAATGCTGTTTCTTTGATTTCTGCAATCAAAGCCGGTTTTGAAGCCTTGCTGGGCAGCAATATATCTTTTTCTGTTATTGACGAAAGTATTGTTACTTCCGTTGTCGTTGAGGAACTTAACTGGATCAATACTGTCACCCCGGAACTTACTGAAGCAGAAAGATTGGCTGTTCAATCTGAAATTGATGCAATGATGGATTCTTCTTTTGGAGGAAATTCCATTGACCATATGTTCATCAATCAGAAACTTACCCAGCTCGGTGATAAACATTGGGAAGCCGGCAATAAGACGACCGCCGAACTGTTTTATGAGTTTTCTTTGAATTATCTTTCAAATCACGAATCAACTGTTTCGGGTACGCTTTCCAGACTTGCTTATTTTGCAAAAAGTCATTTGACACAAGATAGTTCCTGTGCCGATATTTCCGAAAGTTTAGGAAAAGCAAAGGCTCATTCCGATCGCTTTTTTGATTTCTTTCCCAATCCTGCGACTACATCTACCCATGCCAAGAGTGCATTATCTCGACCTGTCAGTTGGTATTTCTCATATTTCCCGAAAATGTTGGAATATTCCAACTATGAGGCTTTGTTTTTCTCGACCGCTCACGAAGCCGCAAAGCGTCTGGCGGCGTTTGATCCTGCAGATAAAAATGCCGTTCAACGTTTGGAACGGGTGGCGGCATGGGAACTTATCAACCTGCAATTACGATTTGTTGATGAAAATGGTAATCCCCGAACCGGCAGCTTGAAAATTTGCAATGTTTCTGCTGAAAATGGTAAAGGCTATCTCTTCTATGGTGATGCTTATGTTGATGAACGGGAGTTTACCCTGACCAATGGTACTGCAACAGTTCCGGTCTATGCCGGACATGATTACAGCATTTCATTGAATGTGGATGTCGCTAATGGAAACAAGTTGAAATTTGAACTTCCGTTTTTCAAATATGAGAAAAATAAACTGGTATCGTATGATTATTTGACCAACGGTTTTACTGAAAACTCATCTTCACAGTCAAGAACTGATTTTGTCATTTCCAGTGCAGCATATCCTTACAATCTGCGTGCAGATCGCGGTATTGATGTTTTTGATTTGAGTTGGGATTGGGTCGCTCCCGAAGGTTTCATCACTGCAGGCTTCAAAGTTTTTCGCG
>JAZRSP010000554.1:0-3958 GCA_045651565.1 Victivallaceae bacterium
ACCGCTTGGCCTCCGACTTCATCAAAAGCACTATTCGCCAGCACAACATCTCTTTCTGTATCTTCGGTTAGAAATAAAATACCGTTCACTTGTTGTATTTTTTTTGTTAACAATGAATCAATTTGGCTATTTATGCTAGGAGCGTAGATTTCAGGCAACTCAAGAAATTGTCTTACACGTTCTATTAAAGTCTCCCGCGATAAACCTGCTTCTTGGGCTGATAATTGACTTACAATTATTGTGTCATATATTTCTGTTCTTGCTCCAGTGCGGTCACTGTTCATTGCAAACAAACGATGCAACATCTTCAGCCTCGAATCCGGGCGACCAATAATTTTTTCTGGAATCACTAATCCTGATATTGCCGCAAATTCGTGAAATAAATGATTTGAAGAAATCAATCCCGTCAACTCATTGCATCCTAAACATGTTGCCCGTATCCCGACTTCTTGAGATATCTTATCTTGCAAAAGCAATAAATCTGCTTGTTCTCTGCTCCGTGAGGTTATAAACAAATACCCTGACAAGTTGGGAATATGCTCTTTTGCTTTCTGAGCATCTTCCATTGCCTTTTTTTGCCAATTTTGTTCCTGTATTGTGACTTGAACGGACATAACGGGTTGTGACTTTATATCTTGAAATAACACATACTTGTGTTGACCGAACAATCTAAAGTCGCTACCCCCATCTCCCTTACCATTTACTGGACATGGATTATAATCAAAACACTTTTTAAGAATAAATGCCACGAGTTGGTCGAATTTATCAGTACCCATGCCAATGATTTGCGTCTTGATGAATTCTTTGCTGATCATTTTTTACACTCCTATAGTTGTTCTTCTTCATAACGTTTTTTATTGAGAACTGCGAGGCGGCGGAGAATTTCGATCCGGGCGGGCTCGCTGATGGTGTAACGGATGTTGTCGTTGTCGGGGAGGTAACTGACGGCGTGGAAACCGTGTTCCAAATCAATATCGTTCCAGCCGTAGGCATCCCGAACGGCTTCGTCTATTTGTTTTTGCAAAGAGCGAGCTTGCATAATATCGGTGGAATTATTTTTTACATCATTATATAACTTATAAAATTTAGTTAAGCCGATAACTTTTTCGGACATAACTTTTTTACGTAACAAGTAAAATGTTTCAGCAAGTCCATCTAAAGAATCTTGAACTTTATGCTCACGTGGGAAAGGGAAAGTTTCAAAAACATCTGTTGGACTATAGCGCAAATCAGTTTTCATTTTAGAAGAGTGTTGCCATGCATATGCAATATGAAAACATGATTGCATAATAGCAAATTTTTTATAACAGTCAGTCGTAAATACAACAACAACATCTGAAAATACAGTTTTTGCAGATACAAAAGTAAATGCAACAGTCTTGCTAACCCTTGCGACGACCAAAATTTTACTATAACTTTTATGTTGATTGTAAAAGCCTGATAATTTATTGGGAAATTTATTTTCATACCCAATGGCACTATATAAGCCTTGACGTATATTCCAATGCTTCCACCACATCGACATTATATTTCTATATGAATGCTGTGCCGACTTCTCTTCCCTCTCTGGCTTTACTTTGACTGTGATCCATTCTAAAAGATCTGGAAAATCACTGACTACTCGTCCAGAGTAATCAGTAGGCACATGCCCATTTTTGAGATATTCATTTTTTCTTTGTTCATTAGCGGTAATCCAAGATCCATCGGCATCACGATCCAGAGGCCAGTCGAAAAAGTTGATTACCCAACGGGATGTTTTTTGTTCTGGATCAGAGTTTAAATCATCTCCGTTTAAGTATGGAAAAAGAACTTCTGCATTTTTAGGATCTTTGGCAATAAAAGCCTTTGCTTCCGTTTCACTTATCGTAAAACCTAATCCAAGAACAATAGAGCCTTGGAAAGACTGATTTTTATTTGCCTCCAAAATTTTCGGCGACCATTCTTCTTGAGCTAAAAGAAATGCAGAAATAGTTTCAACCTCCATATTGCCTAAGATATACTTTCCGTGCCATTCAATATTTTTTACAATAAATACTGGAGATATAAAAACCGCAGCTTTGCCGGGCCACGACATATTGGGATTGGCGGCAATGATTGTTGCCCCCTGTTTCAGCAAACGCTCCAAGCAAACCTGGCGAGTGTCACCCTCTGCAATAGTATTGCAAGCTATTAACCCCAAAACACCACCATTTTTTAACAACCGATATGACATTAAATAGAAATATGCAACAAAATCAGCTGCACCAGCAACAGTAGCTATATGGTTGACAAGATAATCTCTATATACTAAACCATTGTCTCCGCTAATGTAATGTCCGCCGCTGAAAGGAGGATTTCCGCAGACGGCATCAAAACCACCACTTTGGAATACCTCGGGGAACTCCAATGCCCAATGGAATGGACGGCGTGGCGGTTTGCCGTCTGGCAAGTCTGTATTCAGTTTTTTGTAAGCTTCAATGCGATATTGCCGATTGGCTTCATAATCACTGGCAAGTATAGTATCGACAACGACAGAAAGAGAATCCAAAGCATTTTGTAACTTATTCGGTTTACAAGTCAATGCTTCGCCAATGAAAAGATCTGCCAACAGTTTTACTTTTGTCAGATTTTCCTGTGCTTCCTGATGAAGTGATGCCATATATTCCACATCGGTAATATCACGGATATTGACTTCACGGGTCATTTCACGCAGTTCCAAAACCTCATCCACTGCTGCCCCGATACCGGAACCGAAAAGATTACCGTATCGCTTATCGTCAGGTTTCATTTTCAACTGCCGCAACTGTTCAATATCGTGAATACCCAGCAAACTGTCGCCGGATTTCAAATTATGATCCAAAAATCCGAAAGGTCTGCCCTTGGAAATAGTAACGAGCCAAATGGAAAGTTTTGCCAATTCCACAGCCAGCGGATTGATATCCACGCCATACAGACACTTTTCAGCAATCAGCCGTCTTGCGGTATTCATCCTTTCATCGGTAAGGTCAGAAAGCGGCTCTTGACTGGCACTCTCGCAAACAACGCCATCGGTATTGATAAACTTGCCTGCTTTTTCTGCAATATCCCATGCTTCAAACAATCGATCCGCAAGGTAACGGCAGACTTGTACCAGAAATGCTCCCGAGCCCATTGCCGGATCACAGACTTTCAAATTCAGCAATTCTGCCGGTGTTTTCAAAGTCCATTTTTCTCTGGGCAATCCTTCTGCCACTCCACGGTAAACCACAGGTTCAAGAGTAGTTTTAACGATTTTTTCGGTCAGCAGCTTTGGGGTATAATGAGTTCCGGAATCCCGTCGATCCTGCCCCAAGGTTACCATAAACGCATTTTTCCGGTACACCAAAGGTTGTTCCCAGGCATCCAATCGCAGAAAGTTGGCAAAGGGAAGAATACGCTCAAGCATTTCCCGATCACCGCCGCAAACAGCCAGCAGTTTTTCCTGAACAAAAATATCCGCATCTTTGGTGTAATCGTTTTTGATGGCAGCCGCAGATCGATCTGTCAACTTTTTAAGATAATCCTGAAGTTTCTTTTCGGATTCAAGAGTCAATGATTCCAAAGTCGGCAGTTCAGCCAACGGATTTTTGGCTTTTGCCGAACCACGCAACCCCAATGTAATTTCAGGAGCACGGACAGCGGTATATTCCAACAAACCTTCGTAAATATGACCGATCTGTTCCACATCCAACGCCCGGTAAGAAAGTAAAATCGCTCCACCTGGTTGTTCCAACACTTGCAATGAATTCAAGAGCAAAAGCACCGTCCGGTTGTCAATGGGGAGCGGAGTCGGATTACTGGTTCTCCACGAGCTGTTTTTATCCCGCCCTTCAAGGAACGGATATTTATCAGGATCAAAAATCGAACCACCCAAAGCAGGCAAACGCAGTTCTTCGTGCTCAATACCGGCGTAAACTGCCCGGAATACCGAAAGGGAGGTGCTCCACGCATCGTGGCGGCG
>JAZRSP010000555.1:0-3033 GCA_045651565.1 Victivallaceae bacterium
AAGACTAAACTGTTTCCCAAAGAAGCATTGGACATCATTTTCTGAAATTCCTAATAACTGCACTATAAGATGATTGAAATAATAACCGCCGACATCACTGAACCGGAAGTGGATGCCATTGTCAACGCCGCTAACTGTTCGCTTCTGGGCGGCGGTGGCGTGGATGGAGCGATCCACCGGGCGGCAGGAGGGGAGTTACTCGAAGCCTGCCGCAAGTTCAACGGTTGCGGAACCGGCGAAGCCCGCATCACGCCCGGATTCAAATTGCCCGCCAAGTTTGTCATCCACACTCCCGGCCCGGTCTGGCACGGCGGTAAGTGCAACGAAGCCGGACTTCTGAAAAACTGCTATTTGAACTCACTGGCTCTGGCAAAAGAAAACAACTGCAAAACGGTTGGATTTCCCTGCATCAGCACCGGAGTTTACCATTTCCCCAAAGAACAAGCAGCGCAAATCGCCATCGAAACAGTGTTGAGCAATCTTACCGCCCCCATCGAAAAAGTGATTTTCTGCTGCTTCTCCGACTCCGATGCCGAAATCTACCGGGCAATCTGTCCTGAAATGAATGAAAATCCCTGATAAATTAATCTTTTTTCAAAACGGCACTTGAAAATTACTCCCATAGGAGTATATTATATTGAAAATATAACTCTATGGGAGTATAAGATGAATAAAATAACGCTTTATCACGGTTCGCCGGAGCGAGTCGAACAGCCGCTTCTTGCCAAAGGGAAACTGACCAATGACTATGGTCAAGGGTTCTATTGTACTGAAAATCTGGAATTGGCAAAGGAATGGGCTTCTGCTGGAAACAATAACGGCGTGGCAAATTGCTATGGGCTTGATACGGACGGTCTTGCAATATTGAACCTGTCTATGCCGCAGTACACTATTCTGCATTGGCTGGCGTTGCTGATGAAGTACCGCACGATCCGCTTATCCACGCCGGTTATGAAACAGGCCTACGCATACTTGATGGAGCATTATCTCTTGGACATAAGTCAATATGATGCGATCATCGGCTACCGGGCAGATGACTCTTATTTTTCCTTCGCCAGAGCCTTTGTCAGTAATGAGATTTCATTGCACCAGTTAAGCCGGGCAATGAAACTCGGTGAGTTGGGTGAACAATTTGTACTGAAAAGTCAAAAGGCGTTTGACCGTATCCATTTTGTTTCAGGCATTGAAGTCGCTAATGCTGTTTACGCTCCACTTCGGCAGAAGCGGGATGACAGTGCCAGAGCCGCTTATCGCGCCGAATTGGAAGCGGAAGACCTTTCCGGAGTGTTTATTCGTGACATAATCAAAGAAGGGATTTTGCCCGATGATCCACGCTTACAGTGAAAATTATCTTGATGATGCTATGCGAAACTTGGGCGAAGCATTTGACTTTGCCCATGCGGTTGGTCATTTAGAGTTGGATAGCTTTTTTGCTATGTTCATCAATTCCGGGATTGCGGAATTGTTCGGAAACGGTCACCCGAAGTATGTCGCAGGACTTTCTGGAACAGAACTTGCCTTGGAAGTTATGCGGAAAAGCGGCTTGAATACCGATGGTTTGCAAGCTCAAGTTGAATACGATTATTCGCCTGAATATTGGGTTGGTTGGGCATTGGCATATTTTCAATGGTTCACCAAACGCCCGTTCAAGAATATTGCCGAATGTATAACTATGCAGGAAATCTTGCAGCTTTACCCCACGCTTCACGAAGCATCGGAAGAAAAGTTTGTGGAAACGCTCAACCGTATTATCTGCAATAAAAATCTCCCCACCCGTTTGCAGAAACGCCGTAAAGATGCCCGACTTACGCAAAAAGAACTTGCTGACCGTTCCGGCGTAAAATTGCGGACAATTCAGCAATACGAAATGCGGGCGAAAAACATCAACAAAGCCGCCGCCGAAACCTTGCAGCAGCTTGCTCAAGTTCTTTTGTGCAGCATTGAAGATTTGCTGGAATACGATTGCTGAAAATTATTGGAGAAATATGATGATTGATTATGGTTTGAAAAATAAAGTCGTTTTGATCACCGGCGCAAACAATCCGCAGGGAATCGGTGCAACTACTGCTTTACTGTTTGCCCGTGAAGGAGCGAAGGTGGTTCTGGTTTACAAAAAAATTGCCAGAACATTTGACAAAAATAAGATTGACTGCAACGGAGCGGACAGATATTATGCCGCCAATGCCGGGAATGCCGATGAGGTGGAAAATAAGCTCAAAGCAATGAACGCGGATTACCTCGTTAAGGAAAGCGATATTTCCGATGAGAATGCAGTTAAAGAGATCTATTCTACCGCCATTGAACGCTTTGGAAAAGTTGATATATTGGTCAATAATGCCGCAGATTGCGATTGCGACGGCTTGGATACCATTGATAAAATTACTCCGCAGATAATTGATGATACTTTTGCGGTCAACGTCCGTGGAATGATTTTGATGACCAGAGAGTTTGTCAAACATCACGGCGATTACGGCAGAATTATCAATCTTTCCACAGATACTGCCCAGGTGTTTCCGCAACAAATTACCTACGGAGCAAGCAAGGCATCTGTGGAAGCTCTTACCCGTAGCATTGCCCTTGAAGTAGCAAAGTTCGGCATCACTGTAAATTGCATAGCTCCCGGTCCTACTCAAACAGGCTGGATTGATGAAGAATTGGCAAAAGCCGTTGTTCCGATAATTCCTCTGGGGCAACTTATCCAGCCGGAAGATATTGCTGAAACCATTCTGTTTTTGTCCGGCAAGCAGGCCAAAATGATTACCGGTCAGGTGATAAAAGTTTCCGGCGGCCACGCGTTATAATAGAAAATCCCGGTGCTGTACAATTGTTGATACAACACCGGGATTAATTTTTTCGTTTTACGCCATTCCGAAAAGCTCCATTTGCTCCTTCCACGAGTATGGCAATGTGGTGTTGAGTTTGGTCAGAGAAAGCGTCCACGGAGCTTTTCCCGCAAATATTGCATCTACGATTGGTGGAGCGAGCATTGCAAGGCGCAGAAATCTGCGGACATAGGAAGTGTGAACTCCCAAT
>JAZRSP010000556.1:0-2852 GCA_045651565.1 Victivallaceae bacterium
AAATGTCGTCGTTATCTCTGCCGTTGATACAAGAAAATCCAGAGCCTCGATCAATGCCGGATTGAAACAATATTATAATGCATACCTGATTGACAGCGGTTGCGGTAAAGATTTTGGACAAGTATGTATCGGTAACGGTTCAAAAGAACTTCCGTACCCTTGGGTGATCCATCCGGAATTGCTGGATGAAAAACTTGATACCCCCGGCAATACCAGTTGTTCCATGGCAGATTCTCTGGAACGCCACGGATTATTTATCAACCAGTTTGTCGCCACCGGAGTATTGGAAATACTCTGGCAGCTCTTCCGCCACGGAGGACTGGACTATTCCGAACTTTATTTCAATCTCAAAACCGGCAGAATGATGCCGAAAATGATTACTGAACCAGCTCCTGCTTCAGACAAAAATCCCTCTTAACTGTACTGAATTATATGGCTAAGAAGGCAAAATGGTATAAAAAACAGCAAAAAATGCTCCTTAGCCATACTGAACAGTATGATTAAGGCATTTTTTCTGGAAAGAGATTTTTAATATATGGGGGAGTTTAATTTATAGTAAAATCACCCATATAATAAAATGCCCGCTTTATTTTACCGATACTGGCAACAGAACAATTACTGCTCTAATTGGAAATGAGTATTGAATACCCGCAAATAATTTTCCGGAGTGTCGGCAATGGCTCCCAATGATTGGCGTATTGCCTGCCATTGAGCATCATTTGCCGGAAAAGAATTGATGAATCTTTGCAAATTGACTTTTATTATTTCCGGAACTTCTGCTGTTTGCCCCGGAATAACCGTTGTCAACAGCCTGAATACATCATTGCGGTGCTTGGTTATTTCCTCGCTGCGTACAGATTTGGGATCCTTATCTCTTTGTTCTCTCAAATTCAGGTAAGCAGCCGATTTGAAAACAATCAATGCATCTGTATCCAGACACGGCAATCCCTGCTGCATAACCCGGTGTGCCTGAGCATAATTATAGTATTCCGTTCCAAGAATGATCGCCGACATACTTTTAACATAAGAATCTTCCGCAAGCGGAGTATATTTCATATCCGGATATTCCGGAAAAAGAGTTCTTGACAACAATTCTATTTGGGGTGGGAAATCACTGGCTCCAGATGTAAGGAAACGATAGAAGTGCCGGTTCTCATCCTTTGAAATATAGCAACTGTAGTTCCCCGCAGTAATAAAACGATGAAACTGTTCTGCAAAATCCCGATCAACCTTTTCTAAAAGAACCAGAATATCAATATCTTTGGTCGCCCGGAAACCGATTGTTCCCGTTAAAGTCAGTTCACAGGCAGCACCACCAATCAAAGTAAAATAATCTGTAAAATCAGCAAAGTGTTCCCTGAATAAATCTATGCCTCTTACCATATATCCTCCATCATATTGTTTAATTCACTTTTGACTCTGGGATCAGGATCATCTTTTAATGCCAGATAAAGGGAAAGTTTATCTACCATTCCTGTATTGCCGATCAATGGACGATATTTCCAAAGTTCCAGAAAATCACCTTCATATTCAAGCACTTCAATGCTTTTTATATCAACATCTTTGTAGTACACTGCACGGGTTTCAAATAAATCATCATTCAAATTGGCATATCCGGATAATGCAGACATGCCGGCAAGCGGCAAACCAGCTGGCAGATTTTTTCCTCTGATTTTTTTCCATACCGGATTTATCAATCTGTTTTGGGCTTTTTCCCATAAAGCCTTACAGTCTGTATCAAACAGCAAATATTTATTCCGCTTGCAAGCCCCGATTTCAGAAAGACCAAAGTATTGGAGTTCTTTGGCTGTTCTGGATACATAAACCTTATTCAGATCAAATTTGTTGATTACATCCTGAAAATATAATTTACCATCGACGATATGCTCCTGGAGATAGTGCAAAAATATCATTTGAGTCATCGGAGAGAAAAACTCGCGCTTTTTTGCATCAGTTGCATCAAACTTGTCTTCCCTGAATGACACAACCGTTCCGGGCAAGAAGCACTGTTTCCCCGGGATAACAAATCCGATACCTTTGCCGGAAAGATTTCTGCATAACTCTTTTGACCCATCGTGAAAAACAAAAATCACCGGCAATTTTGAAACCGATTCAATCATATTTTTCTGGATAGATATCTGTTCAGGCGTTGGCAGTTCATTATTTTTAGCAATACAAAGAGCATACTGCTGCTCCAGAATTGAAACAATGTTGAAAATGTAAGGGGCACTGACAAAAAGTGGCAGTTGTTCCACCCAATTTGCCTCACCTATATTTTTGACAACAATATTCAACGTATTCAAATACTGCCGCAAGTCCTTAAAAAATTGTTCCATAATACCTCTCTGTCAATGTAACTATCCATAAGTTACATCGTCAATGTAACTTTTTCAAGTCAATGTAACTATCTTTTTAGAACTTTTTTTGAAAATGACTTGCCACAGATGTTTGAGGGGCATCCAATCATAAAAATTTGGCTTAATAAAGCAGAAATCTATAATAAAGTTCGCTGTTTTATTATAATTTATTCCTTTATTATCTATGTAAATCAACAAGATATATTTTTTTGCCGGCACGGCGGTCAAGTGACCGTGCCGACTTTCAGGAACAAAAATTGTTCCGGTTAGGTGCGGATTAAATCCAACAAGGAGAAACAAGATGCCGATCAAAACCGATGATCCTGCCGCACTGGAAAAACTGGATGCAAAACTCAATGCCTGTATCAAACTGCAGGAGATGATGAAGGCAGTCAATGCCATTGTCCGGAGCAACCGCAGTGATGAAGAAAAACGCACGCTTATTATGAATAAGCACCACATCAGTGCCGAAAGTATTGATGATTTGCTTCATCC